>NZ_JACVUD010000057.1:0-27542 GCF_016624905.1 Stenotrophomonas sp. S49
CGCCCCCACCCCCCCCCCCCCGCGCCCCCCCCCCCCCCCCCCCCGGGCGGGCGCGCCCCCCCCCCCCCCCCCCCGGCGGCATCTGCCCACCCTAGACACGGTTGCCGCCCCCGATCAGGTAGAATCCGCGCCTTGATCCTGAAGCAGCCAGACGGTAGCACCCATGGGTAGAGGCCCCTCCATCGAAGCCCGCAAGAACGCGTCCGACGCGAAGCGTGGCAAGATTTTCACCAAGATCATCCGCGAGATCGGCGTGGCCGCGCGCGGCGGTGGAGGCGACCCCAACAACAACCCGCGCCTGCGCGTGGCCATGGACAAGGGTCTGGGCGTGAACATGTCCAAGGACGTGATCGAACGCGCCATCAAGAAGGCCACCGGTGAATTGGAAGGCGTCGATTACGAGGAAATCCGCTACGAGGGCTACGCCCCCGGTGGCGTGGCCGTGATCGTCGACTGCCTGACCGACAACCGCGTGCGTACCGTGGCCGATGTCCGCCACGCGTTCAGCAAGTGCGGCGGCAACATGGGCACCGAAGGCTCGGTCGCCTTCATGTTCAAGCGCCTGGGCGTGCTCAGCTTCGCCCCGGGCGCCGACGAAGAGGCGATCACCGAGGCGGCCATCGAGGCCGGCGCCGACGACATCGTGGTCTACCCGGACGACGGTTCGATCGACGTGGTCACCAGCCCTGACGCGTTCAACGCGGTCAAGGACGCGATGGCGGCCGCCGGGCACGTGCCCGGGCACGCGGAAATCACCTTCCGCGCCGACAACGACATCAAGGTCGAAGGCGATGTGGCCCTGCAGGTGAAGAAGCTGCTGGACATGCTGGAAGACCTGGACGACGTGCAGGACGTGTATTCCAACGCCGAACTCGGCGCCGACGCCTACGCCTGAGCCGTCTTCGACGGTCTGGGCGCGGGCCGTTGAACGGTCACCGCGGACAGTCATGAGCCCATACGCCTGCCAGCGCTTCCCGTTCCACCCGGCCAGGAGTGCCGCATGACCCGCATCCTCGGCATCGACCCCGGTTCCCAGCGGACCGGGGTCGGCATCATTGATGTCGACGCCGCCGGCAAGGTCAGCCACGTGCACCACCAGCCGCTGGTGCTGCTGGGCGCCGACGATTTCCCCCAGCGCATGAAGCTGCTGGTGCTGGGCCTGGCCGATCTGTGCCGGGAGTTCCAGCCGCAGGAAGTGGCCATCGAAAAAGTGTTCATGGCGCGCAACCCGGATTCGGCGCTGAAGCTGGGCCAGGCCCGCGGCGCGGCCATTTCCGCGGTGGTGCTGCGCGACCTGCCGGTGCACGAATACGCGGCCAGCGAAATCAAGCTGGCTGTGGTCGGCCGTGGCGGCGCGGAAAAACAACAGGTCCAACACATGGTCGGGCTCATGCTGAACCTGAAAACCAAGCTGCAGGCCGACGCCGCCGACGCGTTGGCGGTAGCCATCACCCATGCCCACGTAAGGGCAACGGCCAACCGCCTGGGGCTCAGCGCCCGCCAGGCGTGGGGCCGCAAATGAGGAGCTGCACGCAATGATCGGTCGACTGCGCGGGATCGTCGCCTACAAGGCGCCGCCGTGGCTGGTGGTGGATGTGAACGGGGTGGGCTACGAGCTGGAGGCGCCGATGAGCACCTTCTACGACCTGCCCGAGCTCGGCCGCGAGGTCATCCTGTACACCCATTATTCGCAGAAGGAAGACAGCGTTTCGCTGTACGGCTTCCTGCGCGAGGGCGAGCGCCGGCTGTTCCGCGATGTGCAGAAGGTCAGCGGCATTGGCGCGAAGATCGCGCTGGCCGTGCTGTCCGGGGTCACCGTGGAAGAGTTCGCGCGCATGGTCCAGGCCGGCGACATCACCGCCTTGACCCGCATTCCGGGCATCGGCAAGAAGACCGCCGAGCGCATGGTGCTGGAGCTGCGTGACCGCGCCGCCCAGTTCGGTGCCGGCGGTGCGCTGCCCACCGGCAGTGGCCCAGCACCGGCCGATCCGCTGGCCGATGCCACCGTGGCCCTGCAGCAGCTGGGCTACAAGCCTACCGAAGCGGCCCGCATGGCCCGCGATGCCTTCAATGAAGGCGACGAAGTGGCCACGGTCATCCGCAAGGCCCTGCAATCGGCGCTGCGCTGAGCCGCGCCCTCCATCCCCTACACCACGCCTGAGCCCCGCCAGGAGCCCCATGTCCAGCAGTCAAACTCCGCACGATGCCGCCCACGGCGGCCACGGTCACGCTCCCCCGGCCGGGGGTCTGGCGCTGATCATCGGTGCGATCGGCGTGGTGTTCGGCGATATCGGCACCAGCCCGCTGTACACCCTGAAAGAGGCGTTCTCGCCGCACTACGGGCTCACCAGTGACCACGACACCGTGCTGGGCGTGCTGTCGCTGGCGTTCTGGGCACTGAACATCGTGGTCACCCTGAAGTACGTGACCATCATCATGCGTGCCGACAATGATGGCGAAGGCGGCATCATGGCGCTGATGGCGCTGACCCAGCGCACCCTGCGCAACGGGTCGCGCTCGGCCTACGTGGTGGGCATCCTGGGCATCTTCGGTGCCTCGCTGTTCTTCGGCGATGGCGTGATCACGCCGGCCATTTCCGTGCTGGGCGCGGTGGAAGGCCTGGAAGTGGCTGCGCCGGGCCTGCATGCGTTCATCGTGCCGATCACCGTGATGGTGCTGCTGGCGGTGTTCGCGGTGCAGCGCTTTGGTACCGAAAAGATCGGCAAGCTGTTCGGGCCGATCACCTCGATCTGGTTCATCTCGCTGGCGGCGATCGGCATCTACAACATCGTCGATTCGCCGGAAGTGCTCAAGGCGTTCAACCCCTGGTGGGCCATCCGCTTCTTCATGGACCACAGCTGGCACGGCATCTTCATCCTGGGCGCGGTGGTGCTGGCGGTGACCGGCGGCGAAGCGCTGTACGCGGACATGGGCCACTTCGGTGCCAAGCCCATCCGCCACGCCTGGTACTTCTTCGTGCTGCCGTGCCTGGTGCTGAACTACCTGGGGCAGGGCGCGCTGGTGCTCAACCACCCCGAAGCGGTGAAGAACCCGTTCTTCGAAGCGGTGCCGGCCTGGGCCCTGTACCCGATGATCATCCTGGCCACCATGGCCGCGGTGATCGCCTCGCAGTCGGTCATCACCGGCGCGTTCTCGGTGTCGCGCCAGGCCATGCAGCTGGGCTACATCCCGCGCATGCGCATCAAGCACACCTCGCACGACACCATCGGCCAGATCTACATTCCCGGCATCAACTGGGGCATCGCGGTGATGGTGATCGGCCTGGTGCTGGCCTTCCGCAGCTCGTCCAACCTGGCCGTGGCCTATGGCATCTCGGTGTCGGCCACCATGCTGATCGACACCCTGCTGCTGGCCCTGGTGGCCCGTTCGCTGTGGCCCAAGGCGCGCAACTGGATCCTGCCGCTGTGCGTGGTGTTCTTCATCATCGACCTGGGCTTTGTCATCGCCAACGGTGCCAAGCTGCTGCAGGGCGCCTGGTTCCCGGTGGTGCTGGGCATCTTCCTGTTCACCATGATGCGCACCTGGCGCCGCGGCCGCGAACTGCTGCGCGATGAGATCCGCAAGGACGGTATCCGCATCGACACCTTCCTGCCGGGCCTGATGCTGGCGCCGCCGGTACGCGTGCCGGGCACCGCGGTGTTCCTGACCGCCGACCCGACCGTGGCCCCGCATGCGCTCATGCACAACCTGAAGCACAACAAGGTGCTGCACGAGCGCAACGTGTTCCTGCACGTGGAAACCCTGCCCATTCCCTATGCGGTGGAAGGGCAGCGGCTGAAGATCGAATCGGTGGGCGATGAGTTCTACCGGGTCTACGTGCGCTTCGGTTTCATGGAAACCCCGGACGTACCGCTGGCGCTGATGCGCTCGTGCGACCACGGCGGCATCTACTTCGACCCGATGGACACCACCTTCTTCGCCAGCCGCGAAACCATCGTGGCCACCGCCAACCGCGGCATGCCGATCTGGCGCGACAAGCTGTTCGCGCTGATGCATCGCAACGCCGCCCCGGCCACCGGCTTCTTCCGCATTCCCGGCAACCGCTTGGTAGAGCTCGGCGCGCAGGTGGAGATTTAATCTCCACCTGCGCTACGTCCCACGATTTGCTGCGCAAACCGCGGGCCCCGCGCGCATTCCACCTTATCCCCCCGCCTGTCGGCGCGCCCCCTTGAACAACAAGGGGGCTCCACTTGCGGAGATGCCGCGCGCCTGAGGCTGAGCCCACTCTGTTCTGCAGTTCCGTCCACGCATGGCGTGGATCTACCGTGTCGACCAAGGTCGACACCTACCAGATCCGACACCATGCCGACCCACAGATCGCAGCCAACTGTCGAAGGCGGGGTGGGTCCGGTTGAGGGGGTGTGAGCGGCATGGATGCCGCGACCAAGCCCACATGGATGGGTTTACGGCGTCCCCCTCAACCGGACCCACCGCGCCATCCCACGGCATGCTCGCTTCTGCTTCGGCCTTTGACGTTGCCCTGGCTTCTGCGGGTGCCGGGCGCAGCCCGGCCGAAACCCGTACTTTTGCCGCATAATCAGCAGATGACCGACGACCGCATCATTGGCGCCGGCGCCACCCGCGAGGATGACGCCGCCGACGCCAGCATCCGCCCCAAGCGCCTTGCCGATTACCTCGGCCAGGCGCCAGTGCGTGAGCAGATGGAAATCTACATCCAGGCCGCCAAGGCCCGTGGCGATGCGCTGGACCACGTGCTGATCTTCGGGCCCCCGGGCCTGGGCAAGACCACCCTGAGCCACGTGATCGCCAACGAACTGGGCGTGGCGCTGCGGGTCACCTCCGGCCCGGTGATCGAAAAGGCCGGCGACCTGGCCGCGCTGCTGACCAACCTGCAGCCGCACGATGTGCTGTTCATCGACGAAATCCACCGCCTTTCGCCCGTGGTGGAAGAAGTGCTGTACCCGGCGATGGAAGACTTCCAGATCGACATCATGATCGGCGAGGGCCCCGCGGCCCGCTCGATCAAGATCGACCTGCCGCCGTTCACCCTGATCGGTGCCACCACCCGCGCCGGCCTGCTGACCGCGCCGCTGCGCGACCGCTTCGGCATCGTGCAGCGCCTGGAGTTCTACAGCGTTGAGGAACTGACCCGCATCGTGCGCCGTTCGGCCGCCATCCTCGGCATCGACTGCACCGCCGACGGGGCTGGGGAGATCGCCCGCCGCGCGCGTGGCACTCCGCGTATCGCGAACCGCCTGCTGCGCCGCGTGCGCGACTACGCCCAGGTCAAGGCCGGCGGCCATATCGACGAAGCCGTGGCCCAGGCCGCCATGCAGATGCTGAAGGTCGACCCGGAAGGCTTCGACGAACTGGACCGGCGCCTGCTCAGAACCATGGTCGACTACTTCGACGGTGGCCCGGTGGGCATCGAATCGCTGGCCGCGGCGCTGTCCGAAGAGCGCGGCACGCTGGAAGACGTGGTTGAACCCTACCTGATCCAGCAGGGCTTCCTGGTGCGCACCGCGCGCGGCCGCATGGCCACCCACAAGGCCTACCGGCACATGGGGCTGAAGCCGAAAAACCCGCCGCAGGACCTGTTCGCGGAGGTTCCCGATGTCGGTTGAACCGCGATTCAGTTGGCCGACACGCATTTACTGGGAAGATACGGACGCTGGCGGGGTGGTCTACCACGCCCGCTACGTGGCCTTCATGGAACGGGCCCGGACCGAATGGATGCGCGCACTGGGCTACGGCCAGGAGCGCATGCGTGCCGAACACGGGCTGGTCTTTGCGGTGCGTTCGATGCAGATGGACTTCCTCAAGCCGGCCCGGCTGGATGATGCCCTGCAGGTGAGCGCCACCCTGGTCCAGCTGAAGAAGGCCAGCATGGTCTTCGACCAGCAGGTCCTGCGCGAGGGCCAGCTGCTGCTGTCCGCGCAGGTCCGCATTGCCGCACTGGACGCGGCCAGTTTCCGCCCGCGTGGCATGGACGATGCCGTCCTGGCCGCGCTGCACCCCCACCTCCACCCTGAATCCGAACACTGAGGAACAACGGATGATCGCAACGCTCCTGGCCCTGCAGGCCACGGTCACCGAGGCACTGCCGGCAGACGTCAGCAACGCCGCGACCCAGACCCTTGCCCAGGCCACCACCGGCGGCGGCATCAACTACCTCGAACTGATGGCCAAGGCCAGCCTGCCGGTGAAGATCATCGTGCTGCTGCTGCTGATCGGTTCATTCGTCAGCTGGGTCATCATTTTCCGCAAGGCCCGTGTGTTCAAGCAGGCCACCCGCGAGGCGGACGAGTTCGAGAACCGCTTCTGGTCCGGTGCCGACCTGGGCAAGCTGTACAGCTCGGCCACCGACCGCAGCCGCAATGTGGGCGGCCTGGAAGCCATCTTCGAAGCCGGTTTCCGCGAATACACCCGCCTGCGCGACAAGCGCCGCCTGGATGGCCGCGCGCAGCTGGAAGGCGCCCAGCGCGCCATGCGCACCACCTACACCCGCGAAGTGGACCAGCTGGAACGCAACCTGGAACTGCTGGCCAACATCGGCTCCACCGCCCCGTACGTGGGCCTGGTCGGCACCGTGTTCGGCATCATGGTGACCATGCACGACATGATCAGCAGCGGTGCCCAGGCCGGTATCGCCTCGGTGGCCCCGGGTATTTCCGAAGCGCTGTTCGCCACCGCCATCGGCCTGTTCGTGGCCATTCCGGCGGTGTGGGCCTACAACCGCTTCACCACCCGCGTTGAGCGCATGTCGGTGCGGTTCGAGACCTTTGCCGAGGAGTTCAGCTCCATCCTGCAGCGCCAGAGCGCTGGCGACGAGTAAGCGCCTGACCCGGGAGTCCAAGCCATGTCCGCTGCCATCGGTCGCCGCAAGCGCCGCAAGCTGAAATCGGAAATCAACGTCGTTCCCTATATCGACGTCATGCTGGTGCTGCTGATCATCTTCATGGTCACCGCGCCGCTGCTCACCCTCAGTTTCGATGTCGATCTGCCCACCTCCAACGCCAAGGCGCTGGAAAGCAAGCAGGACCCGGTCATCGTGTCGGTGCGCCAGGACGGCCAGCTGAGCCTGAAGCTGCCCGACGCCAAGGAACCCACCGCCGTCACCGCCGAGGAACTGGAAGGTCGCCTGTCCGGCATTGCCGCCCAGGACAAGGACGTGCGCGTGATCGTGGCCGCCGACCGTGCCGTGGCCTATGAAAAGGTCATTGCCGCGATGGACGTGATCAAGCGTTCGAAAGTGGACAAGGTAGGCCTGGCCACCGATGCACGCTGACGCCCTGCCACCGCCGCACAAGCAGGAACCGGGCTGGGGCTTGCCCCTGATCCTGGCCGTGCTGGTGCACCTGCTGGTCGCGCTGGTCTTCATTGGCGCCTGGCTGTGGTCGCCCCAGCGCAATACCGAAGCGGCCGCCGGCGATCCGTCGGTCGAGGCCAGCCTGGCGGTGTCTTCGTCCGAAGCGGCCGCCGCCCGCCAGGCCCTGCGCCAGTCGGAAAAGCTGGAAGAGCTGCCCGAGCCGGTGGCCGAGCCCGTTCCGGTGCCCGAAGACACCATTCCGCCGCCGCAGCCGATCGAGGAACCGCGCCCGCAGGACGCGCCCACGCCGCAGCAGCAACAGGCGCAGGAACGCGTGGCCCAGCCCGATACGCAGGACCAGGAAGCGGTCAACGCGCTGGCCATTTCGCAGGAAAAGGCCAAGCAGGAACAGGAAGCCAAGCGCCGCCAGGAACAGATCGACCTGACCGAGCGCAAGCGCCAGGAAGAGGCCGAGCAGAAGGCACGCCTGGCCAAGCAGCAGGAAGAGGACGCCAAGAAGAAGATTGCCGAGCAGCAGCGCGTGGCGGCCGACAAGGCCGAAGCGGACCGGCAGAAGAAGATTGCCGACCTTCGCGCCAGACGTGAGCAGGCCGAAAAGGAAGCCAAGCTGGCCGAGCAGAAGCTTCGCCAGGTGGCCGCCGCACGCAACGCCGCCGGCAGCGCCAACGCCGGCAGCAGTGGCCAGACGCAGCCGGCCGGTGGCGGTGGTGGCACCAGCGATGATCTGTCGGCCAAGTACGCCGCCGCGCTGGTCAACAAGATCCGCGGGTCGTGGACCCGTCCTGACAGCGTGCCGCTGGGGCAGAAGTGCCAGATCACCATCACCCAGATTCCGGGTGGGCAGGTGCTGCAGGCCAAGGTGGGTGCCAACTGCCCGTACGACGAGGCCGGCAAGCGCTCGATCGAGGCCGCCGTGCTCAACGCCCAGCCGCTGCCGTACCGCGGCTTCGAACAGGTGTTCGCACGCACGCTCAACCTGACCTTCACCCCGCAGGACTAAGCCCTGGGTGTGCACATATGCCCTCGACCGCAGCATCGGGCGGGGGCGTCAGGTCAACGCCGCGTGATGGCGTGGGCTGGCACTGACCCGGAATTCACGTACCCTTGGTTCATGATTGCGAAGCGGTTCACTCGCCGTTTGCTATCCCTCGTACCGGTTTCCCCTCATTGAGCGCTCCATGAAGAAGATGCCTCGCTGGCTTGCCGTGTTTGCGGCCCTGTTGCTGCCCTTCGCTGCCTTCGCGCAGCAGAGGAGCCTTGACCTTGAAATCATCGGCGGCAATGCCTCCGCGCTGCCGATCACCATCGTGCCCATGCCTTACCAGGGTTCGGCCGGTGCCCCGCAGACCGACGTGGCCGGCGTGGTCCGCGCCGATCTGGAGCGTTCGGGCCAGTTCCGCACGCTGCCCGAAGCGCAGATCGTGGAAAAGCCCACCCGTGGCGGCGACATCCAGTTCGCTACCTGGCGCGCGCTGAAGCAGAACTACATCGTGGTCGGCCGGGTGATGGACGCCGGTGCCGGCGCCTACCGCGTGGAATACGAACTGTTCGACGTGCCCAAGGGCGAGCGCCTGCTGGGCCTGGCCATGACCGCCCGTGGCAACGCCATGCGCGATGTGGCGCACCAGATGGCCGATGCCATCTATGAAAAGATCACCGGTGTACGCGGCGCCTTCTGGACCCGCATTGCCTACATCACCGCCAGCGGCAAGGGCGACGCCATGCGCTATGCGCTGATGGTGGCCGATTCGGATGGCTACAACCCGCAGACCATCGTGCGTTCGGCCGAGCCGCTGCTGTCGCCCTCGTGGAGCCCGGACGGCGGCAAGCTGGCCTACGTCAGCTTCGAGCGCGGCAATTCGGCAATCTACATCCAGAACATTTCCACCGGCGCGCGTGAGCTGGTCACCAGCTTCCGTGGCATCAACAGCGCCCCGGCGTTCTCGCCGGACGGCCGCAAGCTGGCCCTGACCCTGTCGCGTTCGGGCAATCCGGAAATCTACGTGATGGACCTGGGCAGCAAGCAGCTGACCCAGCTGACCAACCACTTCGCCATCGATACCGAGCCGACCTGGGCCGCCGATGGCAGCGCGGTGTACTTCACCTCCGACCGTGGCGGTCGGCCGCAGGTCTACAAGGTGGGTGCCGGCGGCGGCAGCGCCGAGCGCGTCACCTTCCAGGGCAACTACAACGCCAAGCCCTCGGTGTCCTACGACGGCAAGAAGATCGTGGTGGCGCAGGGTTCGGGCAACAGCTACAAGATCGCAATGATGGACAGCTCGCTGGGCTCGCCGCGCTGGAGCACCCTGTCCCCGGGCTCGCTGGACGAATCGCCCAGCTTCGCCCCGAACGCCAGCATGGTGTTGTACGCCGCCCGCGAGGGTGGCCGTGGTGTGCTGTACGCCGTTTCGGCCGATGCACGGGTGCGCCAGCGCCTGGTCCTGGCTGACGGTGATGTGCGCGAACCGGCATGGTCCCCCTACCGTACCCAGCGCTAAAAGAGTGTTAATATTTCCGCTGTTTTGAACCCCTCATCGGCCTAGGAGCCACAAAGGTATTGCCATGAACAAGACCACCCGCGTTCTGCTTGTTTCCCTGCTGTCTGTGGCCGTCCTGGCCGGTTGCTCGAAGAAGGTGAAGGAAGAGCCGGCAGCCCCGGTCGACACCGGTTCGACCACCCAGCCGACCGGTCCGGCCACCTCCGGCCTGTACGGCCCGGGCGACCTGGACACCGACGCTTGCCTGCGCCAGCGCGTTGTCTACTTCGACCTGGACAAGGAAGACGTGAAGCCGGAATTCCAGGCCATCATGGCTTGCCACGCCAAGTACCTGCGTGACCGTCCGTCCTCGCGCATCACCCTGCAGGGCCACACCGACGAGCGCGGTTCGCGCGCGTACAACCAGGCCCTGGGCGAGCGTCGTGGCAACGGCGTGAACTCGGCCCTGCAGGCCAATGGTGGCTCGGCTTCGCAGCTGACCGTCGTGTCCTACGGTGAAGAGCGTCCGGTCTGCACCGAGTCGAACGAGTCCTGCTGGTCGCAGAACCGTCGCGTCGAAATCGTCTACACCGCGCAGTAATCCATGCGCATCGGCATCAAACTGATGCTGGTCGTTGCGGCAGCCCTCGTGGCTGCCGCACCGGCGCAGGCACAGCGACAGAGCCTGGCCGATCGTGTTGGCGCGCTCGAGCAGCAGATGTACAACAACAGTGCCAACCAGGACCTGTTGAACCAGATCAATCAGCTGCGCCAGCAGGTCACCAGCCTGCAGGCTTCCATCGAGCAACTGCAGCACGACAATGCCCAGCTGAAGCAGTCCGCCCAGGACCAGTACCTGGATCTGGACAGCCGCCTGAACCGGTTGGAAGGGGGCTCTGCTGCCCCGGCCCTGCCGCCCGTTCCGGCCGGTGCTTCCACCGCGCCCAAGGCCCCCGCGGCCCCGGCCAAGCCCACTGCAGCGGCCACTTCCGAGCGGCCGCCATCGGTGCACGGCGATCCGGGCAGCCTGGCTGCTACCGGCGATGAACGTACCGCCTACAACGTCGCTTTCGACGCGTTGAAGGCCGGCAAGTACGACGATTCGGCGCAGCTGTTCCTCAGCTTCCTCGAGTTGTACCCCGCCGGCGTCTACGCCCCCAATGCCTTGTATTGGCTGGGCGAAAGCTATTACGCCACCCGCAATTTCCCGATGGCCGAGTCCCAGTTCCGCGAACTGCTCTCGCGCTATCCCACCCACGACAAGGCGTCTGGCGGCCTGCTGAAGGTCGGCCTCTCGCAGTATGGCGAGGGCAAGGTTGACCAGGCCCAGCAGACCCTGGAAACCGTCGTGGCGCAGTACCCGGGTTCGGATGCCGCGCGCACCGCCCAGGACCGCCTGCAGTCCATCCGCCTGGGCCAGCAGATCCGCTGAGCCGGCGTACAATACGGGTCCCCTAGCGCCGAGCCCAGCTCGGCTGCTGTCGTTTCCGGCACGTTCGACCCGCCGCGATACGGTAGGGCCGGGCCATGCCCGGCTGCGTTCCCCACCGCCACGTGTCCCCCAAGAAGTTCCTGCCATGACCGCCGTCCCTCTGTCCGCCGCCGTCGCCGTCGCCACGCCCAGCGAGATCGTGCAGTCACCCTTGCCCCGGCTGAAGATCACCGAGATCTTCACCTCGCTGCAGGGTGAAGCCGATACCGCCGGTTGGCCGACCGTGTTCGTGCGCCTGACCGGCTGCCCGCTGCGCTGCCAGTACTGCGACACGGCCTACGCCTTCCACGGCGGCACCTGGTGGGATATCGATGACATCGTGGCTGAAGTGCTGGCCCAGGGCGTACACCACGTCTGCGTGACCGGCGGCGAGCCGCTGGCGCAGAAGCGCTGCCTGATCCTGCTGGAAAAGCTCTGCGACGCCGGCCTGGACGTCTCGCTGGAAACCTCCGGCGCACTGGATGTGAGCGCGGTCGATCCGCGCGTGTCCCGCGTGGTCGACATCAAGACCCCCGGTTCGGCCGAAGTGGCGCGCAACCGCTGGGAAAACCTGCCGCTGTTGACCCGCCGCGACCAGATCAAGTTCGTCATCTGCAGCCGCGAAGATTACGACTGGGCCAAGGGCCTGCTGGCCGAACACGATCTGGTGAAGCGCTGCACCGTGCTCTTCTCGCCCAGCAAGGGCGAGATCACCGCCCGCCAACTGGCCGACTGGATCGTGGAAGACCGCCTGCCGGTGCGCTTCCAGATGCAGTTGCATAAAATCCTGTGGAACGACGAACCGGGCCGATGAGCCTGGGCGTGGTGCCCTGATGTAGTTCCGGCGCGGGACAGCGTGCTGGCTTTCCCCTCCCAACCGGACGTTTTCCCCATGAAGAAGGCAGTCGTGCTTCTCTCCGGCGGCATGGATTCAGCCGCCGTCATCGCCATGGCCCAGGAACAGGGCTTCGCCGTACACGCCCTGAGCGTGCGCTACGGCCAGCGCCATACCTCTGAACTGGACGCCGCCGCACGCGTGGCCAAGGCCATGGGCGTGGTCGCGCACAAGACCGTGGACGTGGACCTGCGCAGCATCGGCGGTTCGGCGCTGACCGACGACATTGACGTGCCCGAAGCGGGCGGCGAGGGCATCCCGGTCACCTACGTGCCGGCGCGCAACACCATCATGCTGTCGCTGGCCCTGGGCTGGGCCGAAGTGCTGGGCGCCAACGACCTGTTCTGCGGCGTGAACGCCGTGGACTACTCGGGCTACCCGGACTGCCGCCCTGAGTTCATCGCCGCCTTCCAGGCGCTGGCCAACCTGGCCACCAAGGCCGGCGTGGAAGGCGCGGGTATCCGCGTGCACGCACCGCTGCAGTTCCTCAGCAAGGCGCAGATCGTGAGCGAAGGCGTGCGCCTGGGCGTGGATTTCGGTCTGACCGTGTCCTGCTACAACGCCGATGCCAACGGCGCCGCCTGCGGCCACTGCGACGCCTGCCGCCTGCGCGCCCAAGGCTTCGCCGACGCCGGCGTAGCCGACCCGACCCTCTACGCCTGACCTGCTTGCTTTGGTGGGTGCGAACCTTGGTTCGCACTGCTCTGGTGGGTGTGACCGCCCGATGGGTGGGTGCGAACCGTTGGTTCGCACGCTATTACCTTCCCACCAAGCCATCAAAGTAGGGTAAAATGCCGACCCCGCCGAAAGGTTGGGCATGCATGGGCCGTTAGCTCAGTCGGTAGAGCAGAAGACTTTTAATCTTTTGGTCGATGGTTCGAATCCATCACGGCCCACCAATGCAGCAATGACTTAGGCGCCCTTGCGGCGCCTTTTTCATATTTCCGGAAAAATTAAGTGGTTCCACGCTGGAGCACGTGCGGCTTTTGAGGCGGTTGAACCACCGGCAGTTCGTGGTCGTATCGCTGTCGCATCTCTTGGGTGACGTGACCACATGCGGTCTTGCCGCCGCCTTCGGTGACGCCCCGATGTTGTAGCCCACACAAGGCCAAACGCTTGGCGTCGGATGTGACCGACGCGAATACCTCGGTGATGACGCGATGGACCATCCCCCCAGTGGGTGAAGCTACCTGCCTGCGCCGCTGCTGGCCCATATCTTCATTTCCCGTCTGAAGAATCAAAATTCTGCCGACATTGGCGGAATTCCTCCGCATGAGCCACTACCCATGTCCACATGGGAATCATCAGTACAAGAAGGTCCTTGCCCAGCGCTGTGATGCTGTACTCCACATGTGGCGGTACTTCGCGGAAATCCTGCCGGCTGATCAACCCGTCACGTTCCAATTGCCGGAGGGTGCGCGTAAGCATGCGCTGGGTGATCCCCTTCATCCGTCGCGCGACCTCGGCATGACGCAGCGTTCCATACACGCCAAGCGCATGGATGATACCCAGGGACCAGCGGCTACCAGCGTGCGCTAGAACCTCCCGGCGCAGTCCATCTTCGTCCTCGCTCATCCCGTCGCATATGGCTTGAGAGTGCCTTAGGAGTTCTTCCGGACTCATGAACGGTGCGGTCGGTATCATCGATGTGCCTTCTTACGTGTGGGCCATTAGGCGAGCAGAATCGCCGCCATCGTACACACACAGGGCGATTTCCATGTCATCTCATATCAGCAATACCCCCTCTCGGTCGATCCTGGTGCTCGGCGCAGGCGAGCTTGGAATGCCTGTCATCCGCAACCTTGCACGTTTGGCCGTAAGTCATCCAGGCACACGGATCAGTGTGATGCTACGGGCGACGTCGATCGACTCAGAACTGCCGGAGAAGCAGCGGGTAGTCGATGAAATCCGCGCCTTGGGGGTGAATATCGTTGCTGGCGATCTGGTAACTGAATCAGTAGAAGCGTTGTCGGCCACCTTCGCGCAGTTCGACACAGTGATTGGATGCACCGGCTATGCCGCAGGCCGCGATACGCCAATGAAGGTCGCGCGTGCGGCGGTGAAGTCTGGTATTCCCCGCTACTTCCCTTGGCAGTTCGGTGTCGATTTCGATGCCATTGGGCGCGGTGGCCCGCAGGATCTGTTCGACGCCCAGCTGGACGTGCGCGAGTATCTGCGTTCGCAGACTGCGATGGATTGGGTGATCATCTCCACTGGGATGTTCACCAGCTACCTCTTCGAGCCCGACTTCGGCGTGGTCGACCTGATTGGGCATAAAGTGAACGCCCTGGGCTCGGCGAGCAACGCTGTCACCTTGACCACGCCGGATGATATCGGCGCAATGACAGCGCGCATCGTGTTCCACACACCTGCGATCCGCAACGAGATCGTGTATCTGGCAGGTGACACCATCCGCTACGGCGACCTTCCGGATGTTCTGCAGAAGGCGTTCGGCGAACCTTTCGAGCTGACGATCTGGGGTGTACCCCAGCTCATGCAGGAACTGGCTGACGACCCGGGCAACATGATAAAGAAGTATCGCGCGGCCTTTGCCCAAGGGAGGGGCGTTGCGTGGGATGTGGAGCGAACCTTCAATGCGAAGGTCGGGGCCGAGCTGCAGGTCGTGCAGGCATGGCTGGATTCCAACGTGCAGCGCTCCTGATTTGCCGCTGGATTGTGAGGAGGCGCCTACTGGGCGCCTTTCTCATTGCCGTTACTGACCGCACGCTCACGATGGTTGTACGTCGCGGCACACCAGTTCGCCAACGGCTCGGCAACCGACGTCAAGCGGTGGAGTCTTGGTCGTGGATCCCGTGCATATCGCTTGAGACGCCGGAAAATATGTCGAGTGAGCTTAGGAACTGCAATGGTTCCACGCTCGATGGGCGGAAAAAGTAAAACGGCGCAACCGGTTGTTTTCAAAGGAAGCGCCAGCTTTCTTTTAATCTTTTGGTCGATGGTTCGAATCCATCACGGCCCACCAATGCAGCAATGACTCAGGCGCCCGATGGGCGCCTTTTTCATGGGCAATGGAAGTGTCCTGCAACCGACTTCCAGCACCAGGCCCAAGCGCCCCGCCGCAGTGCCCACTAGGCCCGGGCACATACAGCGCGTCTTTCGCTTACTTCGCCTCAGCGCGCTTGGCCCGAGCGGCCTCGCGCTCCGCCGCCGCGTGAGCGGCCACGTCGGCCGCCCTGGCCGCAACATCCGCTGCGCGCTGGGCAGCCATGCGATCCGCATCGAACTGCACTTGGCGCTGCGCAGCGTGGCGACGCTCCAGTTCCAGCGAAGCAGCGAAGCTCTCTGGATGATTGGCGGCGCAGGCCTGCTGCACCAGATTCACCGCGCGATCGGACAGGCCCGGCTGGATGTTGCCGAGCAGGCAGTCGCCGTAGGGCGCGGAAGGGGATGAAGCAGCGGCCAGCGCGGCCATCATCAATGCATTCAACATGTGTACCTCCTTGTAGGCTGCAGATAGAGCGAGTTACGCCTCGATTAAAACACGGCTGTGTTCCGTCAACCGCTCACCCAATGGTGGCGCCTGTTCCGGTCTGTGTCTTCCTTCACTCGGCCGCAACAAGATTGACTTTGATTTGATAGCCCAAGGCGGTAGCGGTTCTACTGAGGGTTCTCAGCGTGAGGCCTGTATTGGATTCATCCAATATCCGGTTCAGATGAGAACGACTGGTGTGCATGCGCTTCGCCAAGGCCGCCTTGCCGGTGTTCGTCGCCGTCATTGCGTCGACAACCTGCCATGCAAACTCCCGCTTCAGAGCAACGGCTGCCGATTCGTGCAGCAATCCTTCCGATTCGAGAACGTCGTCGACGTTTGAGCCAACGTGTTTGTTCCTACTCACTTGATACCCCCATTGCCTCGCATTCTGGCGAGCTACACATGTGGCCTTCGAGCCCCATGGAGGCTCCAAGGTTGCGCCGAGACGCGAGCACTAGGCGGGCGGCCGGATCTCCCCACACACCTTCTCTGCCAGTCCTCGCAGGGCCAGGAACAAGCCGTCCACCACACCCTCATCCAGATGCTGCCCAGGTGTTCCGGTCAGCCGACAACGCTCGGCGGCATGCAGCACTTCCGCGACGGTCAGCAGCCCAACGGCGGCACGTTCTGTCCGCGACAGCGCCTGCTGCCGACCGGGCGGCAATCCGGTTTCCGGCCACGGCTGTCCATCTGCGGCATCGCCGCGGCGAATGCCCTTCAGGCATCCCCAGACGGTGCTGAGTTCGGGGGTGGGGTTGTCGTCGTCATTCACGCTGTCGTGGTGGGCGTACAGCGGATGCGGCGGCGGTAGGGTCATGTCGGCGTCCTCGGCAAAAGGGCAGGCGTGCCACCGCGCAGGGCGGGTGGCGGGCGGTGCGTGGCTGCAAGCCGGAATGACATCAAGCAATTGACCGGCGGGCCCGAAGGCCCCCACGCACCGCCCACCATGAAGGCCGACGGATCACCCGCCGGCACCATCCACAGACGGTGCCGGCGGGCGAGCGTAAACAACGTGCTTGATTGTCATTCCGGGCTTGCAGGCCCGGTGCCACCCGTTGTCGGTGGCGCTGCATGTTGGTTACGCCTGCGCTTGGGTTTCAATCAGAATTGTCTGAATCAGAGATCCAACCCCAAGGCGCACCTGCATTGTTGCAGGTGCAGCCAGCGCAGCACGCGACAGCGCAGGACGCTTCTGCGCCACTGGCTAGTGGAATGCGCTCAAATATGTCGCAAAGTGCGAAGTAATGCGCGACTGCTGTGAGCGCCTTCCATGATCCAAGCAAAGGCGCTGGTGCAGGGCGAGCGCGGGCCGTCGGTCCAAACGCGACACGCGCGCCCTACATCCACTCACGCCAGATAACGCTGGAACCACGCCAGCGTGCGCTCCCACGCCAGATCCGCTGCGGCCTTGTCGTAGCGCGGTGTCGAATCGTTGTGGAAGCCGTGGTTGGTGCCCGGGTACACATACGCCTGGTAATGCGTGCCGGCCTGTTTCAACGCGGCCTCGTACGCCGGCCAAGTGGCATTGACGTTGTCATCCTTCTCGGCGAAGTGCAGCAGCAGCGGCGCCTTTATGCGTGGCACGTCTTTCGGGTCGGCCTGGCGCCCGTAGAACGGCACCGCCGCGTCCAGTTCCGGGTAGGCCACCGCCGCCGCATTGCTGACGCCGCCGCCGTAGCAGAAACCGGTAATGCCGACCTTGCCGCTGGCCTGTGCATGCGCGCGCAGATATTCGATGGCCGCGAAGAAATCGTTCATCAGTTTCTGCGGATCGACCTGCTTCTGCAGTTCGCGGCCGCGATCATCATTGCCCGGATAACCGCCAACCGAACTCAAGCCATCCGGTGCCAGTGCGATATAGCCGGCCTTGGCTACGCGGCGCGCCACGTCTTCGATATAGGGATTCAAACCACGGTTCTCGTGCACCACCACCACCGCGGGCAGGCGCTTTTCCAGCTTGGCAGGGCGTACGAAATAGCCGCGCACCTGGCCATGCCCGTTGGGCGAGGGGTAGCTGAGGTATTCGGCGTGGATATCGGGATCGGTGAAGGACACCTGCTGCGCCAGCGCGTAGTCGGGCGTGAGCGCGGCCAGCAGCGTGCCGGCGGTGACACCGGCCACGGCGAAGGCGGCAGCGCGATCCAGGAAGTCGCGGCGGCTCATGCGCCCATGTACGTAACCGTCGTACAGCTCCAGCAGTTCGGCGGGAAAGTCCTTGGCGGTCAGTCGGGTCATGCGGGCACTCCAGGCGCAGGGGCGAACGCCGAATCTAGCACTGTCCTGCCGCAGGCCGTTATGCTCGAAGAATTTCCGGTGAAGGATTCCACCATGCGGTTGTTCGTGCTTCCGTTCCTGCTGCTGGCCGCCTGCGCCGCACCGCTGCATGCGGCCGAACCGGCGCCGCCCGCGCAGTCGGCTGCCGCCGCGCCGCTGGCCATCGGCGAAACGTTCACGATCGAATCGAAGGCGCTGGACGAAACCCGCCGCATCAACGTCTACCGGCCGCAGCCCTGGGGGCTGGACCCGAAGGCGCCGCTGCCGGTGCTGTACATGCCCGACGGTGGCATTGGCGAAGACTTCCTGCACGTGGCGGGGCTGGTGCAGGTGCTGACCGGCAACGGCGGCATGCGCCCGTTCCTGCTGGTGGGCATCGAAAACACCGAGCGCCGGCGCGACATGACCAGCCCCAGCAGCGACCCGCAGGACCAGAAGATTGCCCCGCGCATTGGCGGTTCGGCGGCCTACCGCAGCTTCCTGCGCGACGAACTGATGCCGCAGGTGCGCCAGCGCTACGCCACCACCGACGAACGCGCGCTGATGGGCGAATCACTGGCGGGCCTGTTCGTGGTGGAAACCCTGCTGCAGGAACCGGGGCTGTTCAACAGCTATATCGCGCTGGACCCCAGCCTGTGGTGGAACAAGGGCGCGTTGCTGGCGACGGCGCCGAAGCGCTTGCCGGCCGTGGCCAAGGCGGGCCCGCGTGTATTCCTGGCCAGCAGTGGCCAGCCGGAACTGGCCGATGCCAGCGCGAAACTTGCCGCGCTGCTGCAGCAGGCCTCGCCGTCGCCGTTGGTGAAGTACCAGCCGCTGCCGGATGAAACCCACGCCACGATCTACCACCCGGCCGCGCTGCAGGCACTGCGCACCTTGTTCCCGCTGCCCGCCGCAGCGCCGGTCGTTGCCGAAGCCGCGCCGGCGCAGCCGTATGTGGCGCTGCCCGATACCCAGACGCTGCGTGTGCACGATCCGGCGGGCCGCGATTATCCCATCTGGGTGGCCTTGCCGGCCGGCTATGCCGAACACCCGCAGAAGCGCTACCCGGTGCTGTACGTGACCGATGCGCTGTACAGCTTCCCGCTGGTGCGCAGCGTGCGCAACCTGGTGGGGCAGCAGGGGCAGAACATAGAGGACTTCATCCTGGTCGGATTGCCGCCGCAGGAGGGCCTGACGTCCAAGCAGAGCCGCTCGCGCGACTACACGCCCAGCAACCCGGCGCGTATTCCTGCCGACTACTACAGTAGCGATGTGACCTACGGCGGCGCCGCGCATTACCGCGATTTCCTGGCCACGCAGGTGCTGCCGCTGGTCGATGCGCGCTACCGCACCGATGCGGCCCGGCGCACGTTCGCCGGGCATTCCTATGGCGCCCTGTTCGGCGCCTATGTGCTGACCACCCAGCCGGACCTGTTCAGCACCTACATCCTGTCCAGCCCTTCGCTGTGGTTCGACCAGGGGCTGCTGCCGCGCCTGCAGGAGGCCGCCGTCATTCCCGCGCAGCCGACCCGAGTGCTGCTGTCGGTCGGCGGCTACGAAACCATCAAGCCTGGCCCGCGCTATTCCACCGGCAATGACATGCTGCGGCAGGCGGCCGATTTCACCACCCAGCTGCAGCGCCGTGGCCGCAACCTGCAGGTGGACAGCGTGGTGATCGACGGCGAAGACCACCTGACCGTCTACCCGCGGGTGATCACCCGCGCGCTGTTGGACGTGCTGCCGGGGGAGGGGCCTTACACCGGTGGCTGACGGTTGCCGCCATCCACGCATGGCGTGGATCTACTGACGGCGGAGCCGTGGCGTGGATGCAGGTAGATCCACGCCATGCGTGGATGAATGCCTTACGCCGCCTGCGCGTCCGGCCCGGTCAATACGCCGGCATCGGCGTGGCGGAAGCACAGCCGGATCGCATCCAGCAGCTCGCTCATGTTGTACGGCTTGGGCAGGAAATGAATGCCCGCGCGCAGCTGCGGCAGCACGCTGTGCTGGTCCATGCCCGAGGTGACCAGGATCGGCAGCTGCGGGTACAGCCCGCGCACCTGGTTGGCGGCCTCGATGCCGCTTACCCGGCCCAGGTTGACGTCGGTGAATAGCAGGTCGAAGCGTTCACCGGCCGCCAGCAGGCCCAGCGCGGCCTCGGCGCTGCTGACGCCCACCACGTGGCAGGCCTGGCTTTCCAGCGCCATGCGGCTCAGCTCGCGGGTTTCTTCGGCATCCTCGATCAGCAGGACGCGCGGTTCAACGTGGCGCTTGGACAGCAACATGACGCGACAACTCCGGACAGCAGCGGTGAAAAGGCGCGCAAGTATGCTCGACCGTAGGGTGATATCCGTGTGCAGGACGGGCTAAGACAACGTTACAGCGCGTCTGCGGCGTGCGTGCAGGCCCAATACGGCCGCGGCCAGCAGGACGGTGCCGATGCGCAGGCTGGTGGCCTGCCAGCCCAGCGCCATCGCATCGTCCAGGCTGAACACATTCCAGGCCAGGTTCATCGAAACGTGCAGGGCCAGACCGCACCACAGGGTGTTGCCGTCCAGATGGTCGAGCCAGGCGAAGATGAACCCGCCGAACGCGATGACCACCCCGACGAACAGAGCCGTGGTGCCGCCCCCGAAACCGCCGAACCCCAGCCAGTGCACCAGCCCGAACAGCAGCGCCTGCGGCAGCGCCAGCACCGCCCAAGGGCCGCGCACGATCTTCACCAGCAGCACGAAGCCGAGGCCACGGAACAGCACTTCCTCGGCCAGCGGAAACAGCACGGCCAGCATCGTGGCGTCCACTGCGGTCAGCGCGGTGTTGGGTGTGCCCAGTGCCGCCAGGCCCAGCCAGCACATGAGACTGGTCAGCAGCACCCAGAGCGGGCCGCGCGCGCCGTTCCAGCGCAGGCCCAGGCTGGCCGCCAGCCCCATGCCACGGGGGCGCAGCAGGGCTGCCAGCAGCAGCGCCACCAGCACCGCCAAGGCGTTGTCGAGCAGGCTGCCGCCATACGGCATGGGCAAGGCGGGGACGGGCAGGCCCGCTGCCGCACTGAGGTCGCGCAGGTTCAGGCCGAGGCCGACGCCCAGCAGCACCAGCAACAGGCGGCCGGCTGCGGGCAGGTGGGAAGCGGGGTTCATGCGAGCGCTCCTTGCGGGATGAACCTGCAGTGTGTGTATCCAGCCAGGCGTGCGCGCGCCCCGTAAGTCCCTGTGCCATCGGTCATGTTGCCGAACAGTCATCGATAGACAGGTACAGTCAGGGACAGACTGAAAGGAGCGACGCCGATGCAGTGCCCAGTGTGTACCACCCAGACCCTGCAGATGGCCGAGCGCCATGGCATTGAAATCGACTACTGCCCCAGCTGCCGCGGCGTGTGGCTGGACCGTGGTGAACTGGACAAGATCATCGAGCGGGCCAGCGCTGCTGCGGGCGCTGCGGTGCCGCCGCCGGCACCGGTGCAGGCGCAGCCGCAGGTGGCCGCCCAGGTGGTGCACCGGGATACCCGCCATCTGGGCCAGCGCTATGAAGACAGCCGTGGGCAGCATGGGCAGGGTTACAAGAAAAAGAAGAAGGAAAGCTTCCTGTCGGAGCTGTTTGATTTCTGAGAACGGCAGGTAGAGTCGAGCTTGCTCGACTGCAGGATAAGCAGTCGAGCATGGCTCGACTCTACAAAGAGCGGAAAGGCGAGAAGCAGTCGAGCAAGCTCGACTCTACCGGCGGCGCAGGATGTGTTCGCGGTCGCGGGTGCTGCCGACGATGAAGTCGTACTCGCCGGCTTTTTCGCAGCCGTAGCGCGCGTAGAAGCGCTGGGCGGCGAGGTTTTCTTCCCACACGCCCACCCAGAGGGTGCGGCGTTGCGGCTGGTCCAGCCAGGCGATGAAGGCGTCCATCAGGCGCGCGCCGTGGCCGTGGTTGTGGTGCGCGGCCAGGATGTACAGGCGCTTCAGTTCGATATCACCGTCGCGCGTTTCGGTGTGCGGCAGGGTGTTGGCGCCGGCCGCCAGATAGCCGACCACCTGTTCGCCGTCCAGCAGCAACCAGATGGCGCTGCGCGGGTCGGACAGTTCTTCGCGCTGCGGCGCGAGGCCGTAGTGTTCCTGCAGGAAGACGTCCAGTTCCTGCGGCGGGTACGAGTCGCCCCAGGTTTCGGTATACGTGGCAATGGCAATGGCCGAAAGCGCTTCGGCATCGGCCAGGGTGGCGCGGCGGATCTGCAGGGACATGGCGGTGGCGGTGGTCAAGCGTGGCGCAGTGTAGCCGGCCCCGGCGCGAACCGGGGCCGTGCAGTGCCTTAGAACCACATGCGCACGCCCGCGACCCAGCGCGTGTCGCGCGCGTGGTCGCCGGCATGGTCGGCGGCATCACCGAAGCTGCGCTCGTGGCTGAGGCCGATGTATGGCGCGAAGCGGCGGCTGAACTCATAGCGCAGGCGCAGGCCGGCCTCGACCTTGTTCAGGCCTTGGCCAATACCGTGCTCCGGTTCGTCCTTCGCCGCCAGCGTGGCTTCCACCAGGGGCTGCAGGATCAGCCGGTTGGTCAGCAGTACGTCGTACTCCACTTCGGCCTTGGCCAGCACCTGCCCGCCGGAACCCAGGTACAGCGTGGCCGAGCTCTCGAACTTGTACGGTGCCAGGCCCTGGATGCCGATCGCCGCCCAGGTGCGCGAATCGGCGGGGCGGAAATCCTGGCGGACGCCGACCAGTACGTCCCACCACGGCGAGACGCTGCGGCCGTACAACGCTTCCAGCGACGACGATTCGGTGCGGCTGCCGCTGCGTTCACCATCGCTGCGCAGCCACAGGCGGTTGATGTCGCCGCCGATCCAGCCGCTGGCTTCCCAGGCCTGGCCCTTGCCGTCCTGGCCATCCCAATGTTCCAGGCGGTCGATCAGCAGCAGGCTGTTGATCTGCGGCGCATGTTCCATCGCATCGTGGTTGATGGGCGGGAAGGCTGCCGCGCGGTCAGCGTCGGTAGGGACCGGGATGGGTTCACGGGGTTCGTGGGGCGCAGGCATCGCGTGGCCCATCGTGGCGTGGTCCATCTTCGAATGATCCATCTTCGAATGATCCATCTTCGAATGATCGACCGGTGCCGCTGCGGGCATGGCCATGTCATGGCCGGCATGCGACTGCGCGAAGGCGGGCAGGGCAGTGGCCAGGCCCACGGCCAACAGACTGCGGGAGACGAGGCGGCTCATTCTTCGATCCTCACTTCGCGCATCATGCCCGCTTCCATGTGGTACAGCAGATGGCAGTGGTAGGCCCAGCGGCCCAGTGCATCGGCACGGACGCGGTAGCTGCGGCGAGTGCCGGGCGGCATGTCCACGGTGTGCTTGCGCACCTGGAACTCACCGGCGGCGTTTTCCACGTCGCTCCACACACCGTGCAGGTGGATCGGGTGCTGCATCATGGTGTCGTTCACCAGCACGATGCGCATGCGCTCACCGTAGTTCAGCCGCAGTGGTTCAGCACTGGCGAAGGGAACGCCGTCGAACGACCAGGCGAATTTTTCCATGTGCCCGGTCAGGTGCAGCTCGATCTCGCGGCCGGGCTCGCGGCCATCCGGGTCGTCGAACAGGCTGTGCATGGCGCCGTAGGTCAGCACCTGGCGGCCGTTGTCGCGCAGGCCGATGCCGGGGTCATCCAGCTTGAGTTCGGTGGCGCCGCTGCGCATATCCACCAGCGGGCTGGCCAGTTCGCTGGCCGAATGCTTCGGCGCCTTGCTGGCGGTGCCATGCGCGCTGTGGTCCATGTGGGCACCGCAGCCGCCTTCCATGCTTTTCATGGCGGCCATGTCGTGCCCCGACATGTCATGCCCCATGTCACTCATTGTCAGCAGGGGCCGCGGGTCGCGTTGCGGAATCGGCGCCTGCAGGCCATGACGCACGGCCAGGGTGCCGGCGGCAAAGCCGGTGCGGCCCATGTCCTGGCAGAAGATGGTGAAGGCGTCCTGGCCGCTGGGTTCCACCAGCACGTCGTAGGTTTCGGCCGGGGCAATGCGGAATTCATCGATGCTGACCGGGTGGATGTACTGGCCGTCGGCGGCCACCACGGTCATCTTCAGGCCGGGTATGCGCACGTCGAAATAGGTCATCGAGGCGCCGTTGATGAAGCGCAGCAGCACCTTTTCGCCACTGCGGAACAGCCCGGTCCAGTTGCCGGCCGGCGACGTGCCGTTCATCAGGTAGGTGTAGGTGTGCGCATTGACGTCGGAAATGTCGGTGGGGGTCATGCGCATGCGGCCCCACATGCCGCGGTCGGCCAGCGCCGCCGACCAGCCGTCGCGGCGGACGTCGCGCACGAAGTCGGGCAGGGTGCGCTTGTAGTAGTTGTCATGCTCGGCCAGCTTCTTCATGCGCCGGAACAGCGCGCCCGGGTCCATGTCGGTCCAGTCCGACAGCAGGATCACGTGCTCGCGGTCGTGCTGGTAGGGCGCCGGTTCGGCCGGGTCGATGATCAGCGCGCCGTACAGGCCGGCCTGTTCCTGGAACATCGAATGGCTGTGGTACCAGTAGGTGCCCGACTGCTTCAGCTGGAAGTGGTAGTGGTAGGTCTCGCCGGGGCCGATGCCGTTGAAGCTGAGCCCGGGCACGCCGTCCATGTTGGCCGGCAGCAGGATGCCGTGCCAGTGGATGGAGGTGGGGTGGCGGTCCAGCGTGTTGCGCACGAACAGGTCCACGGTCTGGCCTTCGCGCCAGCGCAGGATCGGCGCCGGCAGCGAGCCGTTCACGGTGATCGCCGGGCGGGTGCGGCCGGTGAAGTTGGCCAGCGATTCGCCGATGGCCAGTTCAACGCGGGTGTCGGTGAGCACGGCCGGTGCGCCGGCCAGGCGCGGCGTGGCGCTGGCAGCGGCAAGCGCGCGCTGCGGCACGCCGATGGCGGTGGCGCCAGCGACCACGCCGCCAGCGGCCAGGCCCTGTACGAAAAGGCGGCGCGACGGCATGGGCAGGGCGCCCGGGCCGGGGGGAATACGGGTATTCATGGGTGACTCCGGAACACGGGTACGACCGGCACGGGGCCGGCAGCGAAGCGCGGTGCGCCCGCAGGCGCGTGGAATCAGCCGATGGGAGGGCGTGAGAGGGGCGGCAGGGGCGGCGCGGGCCGCCCGCTGGCGTGTATGGGCGGCGGCGCCAGCGACCAGGCCGGGCCGACCGGCAGGGCCAGCGGCTGCACGGCCAGCAGGGGCTGCTGGGCACAGCTGCGCACGCAGTCCTTCATTTGGCAGTGGCTGTCGTGGGCCGGGGCCTGGGCTTCCGGGGACGGTTCGGCCTGCATGCCCGCATGGTGGTGGCAGTCGGGTTCATCTGCCCCGGTGGCCATGTCATGCGTCATCTGGCCCATCTGCGCGTGCCCACTGGCCATGGCCGCGTTCACCCCGTTAAGCAACAGGCTGAGCATGAGCACGACACGCAGCAGGGTGGAGGCGACGGACATGGGTATCAATCTAACGGCAAGCGGGGTGGGATGCACTTCTGCCTGAATGGATGGTTCAAGGTTGGACCCGGACGAGGGTAGAGTCGAGCTTGCTCGACTGCGCTTGGCGCAGAATCAACAGCAGTCGAGCAAGCTCGACTCTACAAAGGCATGCACCACGGCAGGCGACGCAGCGCACGGGTTGCGGTAGCGCCGGGCCACGCCCGGCGAGCGCGATGCGCGCCAACGCAGAACGCCTAGCCTTCCTCGCGCACGATCTCTACCAGGCGCGGGCCGTAGCGGCTGAGCTTGGTACCGCCGATGCCGCCCACCCGGGCCAGTTCATCCAGCGAGGTCGGGCGCTGTTCGGCAATGTTGCGCAGGGTGCTGTCGTGGAAGATCACGAAGGCCGGCACGTTCTGTTCGCGCGCCAGTTCGGCTCGCAGGCCGCGCAGGGCGTTGAACAGGGCCAGATCCTGCGGCAGCACCGACAGACCGGTGCGCTGCGCGCTGCGCTCGCGGCCTGCGGTGGCGCTGGCGGCATCGCGGCGCATGCTGATCTGGCGGCGCCCGGTCAGCACTGCACGGCTGGCGTCGGTCAGGCGCAGGCCGCCATGGCCCTCGCTGTCCACTTCCAGCAGGCTGGCCGCCACCAGTTGCCGGAACACGCTGCGCCAGGTGCGCGCATCCAGGTCGCGGCCGATGGCGTAGGTGCTCAGCTTGTCGTGGCCCTGCTGCTTGATCTTCTCGTTCTCGCTGCCACGCAGGATATCGATCAGGTGGCCCACGCCGAAGCGCTGGCCGCTGCGGTACACGCAGCTCAGGGCCTTCTGCGCGGCAATGGTGGCGTCCCAGGCGGCCGGCGGGGTCAGGCAGTTGTCACAGTTGCCGCAGGGCTGCGGATAGGTTTCGCCGAAACCGGCCAGCAGCACCTGGCGGCGGCACTGCATGGATTCGCAGTAGCCCAGCAGATGGTCCAGCTTGGACCGTTCCAGCTGCTTGCGCTCTTCGCTGGCTTCGGACTGCTCGATCATCTGCTTGAGCAGCACCACATCGCCCAGGCCGTAGCAGAGCCAGGCCTCGGCGGCCTCGCCATCGCGGCCGGCGCGGCCGGTTTCCTGGTAGTAGCCTTCCATCGATTTGGGCAGGTCGGTATGCGCCACGAAGCGCACATCCGGCTTGTCGATGCCCATGCCGAAGGCGATGGTGGCGCACATGACGATGCCATCCTCGCGCAGGAAGCGGCGTTGGTTGTTGGCGCGTACTTCCGGCGGCAGGCCGGCGTGGTAGGGCAAGGCATTGAAGCCTTGGCTGCAGAGGAATTCGGCGGTTTCTTCCACCTTGCGCCGCGACATGCAGTAGACGATGCCGGCCTCGCTGCGGTGGCCGCGCAGGAAATCGGTCAGCTGCTTGCGCGCGTTGTCCTTCTGCACCACGGTGTAGCGGATGTTGGGGCGGTCGAAGGAGCTGACGAAGTGGCGGGCCTGGGCCAGGTCCAGGCGCTCGGCGATCTCGCGCTGGGTGGGTGGATCGGCGGTGGCGGTCAGGGCAATGCGCGGAATGTCCGGCCAGCGCTCGTGCAGCACGGTCAGCTGGCGGTACTCGGGGCGGAAATCGTGGCCCCACTGCGACACGCAGTGCGCTTCGTCGATGGCGAACAGGGCGATGTGGCTGCGCGAGAGCAGGGACAGGAAGCGGCCGGTCAGCAGGCGCTCGGGGGCGACATAGAGCATGTCCAGTTCGCCGGCCAGCAGTTCGCGTTCCACCCGGGCGGCGGTTTCGCCATCCAGGGTGGAATTCAGGTATTCAGCGCGCACGCCGAGCTGGCGCAGGGCTTCGACCTGGTCCTGCATGAGGGCGATGAGCGGGGAGATGACGATGCCGCAACCGTCACGCAGCAGGGCCGGCACCTGGTAGCAGAGCGACTTGCCGCCGCCGGTGGGCATCAGGACCAGGGCGTCATGGCCGGCAGCCACATGCTCCACGATGTCCTGCTGGGGACCACGGAAATCGTCGTAACCAAAGACGCGTTGGAGCAGATCGTGCGCGGGACGGGAAGCCATCCGCCTAGTTTACCCCGGCGAGGGTGGTAGGGGTTCGGCAGGGCTGCGCCCTGCACCGCTGTAGAGTCGAGCCATGCTCGACTGAAGCAACGTCAAAAGCGGGCTATCCGTGGGTTGGCGGGGCGGTGTCGGATTGCGGGGACGCCGCAAGTACGTCCGTGTAGGC
>NZ_JACVUD010000058.1:0-27462 GCF_016624905.1 Stenotrophomonas sp. S49
GTGTTGTTTTTAATTGGCTGGGCGCCGGGGGGGGGGCCCCCCCCCCCCCACCCGATGGACACCTCCCCCGTGCAGAGCCCAACTCCCATCGTGACCGGCCCCCGCGAATTCGAGTTCGCCGACCGTGATTTCCGCCGCGTCTGCGACCTGATCTACCAGCGCGTAGGCATCGCCCTGGCACCCGCCAAGCGGGACATGGTCTACGGGCGCCTGTCGCGGCGCCTGCGCGCACTGGGCATGCGCAGCTTCCAGCAGTACCTGGACCATCTGGAACAGGGCGAAGGCGAGGAATGGCAGGCGTTCACCAACGCGCTCACCACCAACCTCACTTCGTTCTTCCGCGAGCCGCACCACTTCGACAAACTGCGCGAAGAGCTGCAGAAGCGCACCGGCCGCGGTCCGCTGCTGCTGTGGTCGTGCGCGGCATCCACCGGTGAAGAGCCCTACTCCATGGCCATCACCGCGTGCGAGGCCTTCGGTACGCTGAAGCCGCCGGTGCGCATCATCGCCACCGACGTGGACACCCAGGTGCTGGCCACCGCCGGCCGCGGCGTCTACAACATCGACCGCGTGGCCAGCCTGGACCCGGACCTGCGCCGTCGCTACTTCCAGCGCGGCAGCGGCCCCAACGAAGGCCAGTGCCGGGTGCTGCCGGCCCTGCGCGAGCTGATCGAATACCGCCCGCTGAACCTGCTGGCACCGCGCTACGACGTGGGCGGTCCGTTCGACGCATTGTTCTGCCGCAACGTGATGATCTACTTCGACAAGCCGACCCAGCGCGCCATCCTGGGCCGGCTGGTGAACCATCTGGCCGACGATGGCCTGCTCTACACCGGGCATTCGGAAAACTATCTGCACGCGGCCGACCTGATCCAGCCGTGTGGCCGCACGCTGTACCGACGCGCACAGGGAGCCGGCGCATGAATGCATCACTGCGCACCGACGATGTGATGCGCTATCAGGACGCACGCTTCAAGACCGTGGCGGCCAAGCTGCTGCCCACCCAGTACCTGGTGGTGGACGACACCACCGCGCTGACCACCACGCTGGGCTCCTGCGTTGCCGCCTGCCTGCGCGATCCGGTGCTGAAGATCGGCGGCATGAACCACTTCCTGCTGCCCGAAGGCAACGCCGGCGATGGCGCCCCCGCGCGCTATGGCAGCTACGCCATGGAACTGCTGATCAACGACATGCTCAAGCGCGGCGCCCACCGCAAGCGCATCGAAGCGAAGGTGTTCGGCGGCGCCAATGTGCTAAAGGGCTTCACCAGCAACCCGGTCGGCACCCGCAACGCCGAGTTCGTGCGCCAGTACCTGCAGGCCGAACACATTCCGATCATTGCCGAAGACCTGTGCGGCATCCATCCGCGCAAGATCTGGTTCTTCGCCGATACCGGCCGCGTGGTGGTGCAGCGCCTGCCGCACGCGCACGAGGCCGAAGTGGCCGCCACCGAATCGGCCGTGCGTGCCCGCCTGTCCAAGGCCCCGGTCACCGGCGGCGTGGAGTTGTTCGAATGAACGCGCCCGGCAACCCCCCCTGCCGGGTACTGATCGTCGACGACTCTGCCGTGGTCCGGCAGATGCTCACCGAAATCCTGTCCAGCGATCCGGGCATCGATGTGGTCGGCACCGCCGCCGACCCGCTGCTGGCGCGCGAGAAGATCAAGCGCCTGGCCCCGGACGTGATCACCCTGGACGTGGAAATGCCACGCATGGACGGCCTGGCGTTCCTGGAAAACCTGATGCGCCTGCATCCGTTGCCGGTGGTGATGATTTCCTCGCTGACCGAGCGCGGCGCCGACACCACGCTGCAGGCGCTTGCACTGGGCGCGGTGGATTTCGTTTCCAAGCCCAAGCTGGACGTGGCCCGCGGGCTGCAGGGCTACGCCGAGGAGATCATCGGCAAGGTCAAGATGGCCGCGCGTTCGCGCGTGCGACCGCTGGTGCGTGCGGCGGCGCCGAAGGTGCTGCTGGACGCGGCACCGTCGCTGCGCCCGGCCGCACCGCAGTTCCGTACCACCGACCGGCTGATTGCCATCGGCTCCTCAGCCGGCGGCACCGAAGCGCTGCGCGTGGTGCTGGAAGGCATGCCCGCCGACGCCCCGGCGGTGGTGATGACCCAGCACCTGCCGGCCAGCTTCAGCACCGCCTTCGCCGAACGCCTGGACCGCCATTCGGCCATGGCCGTGCGCGAAGCCAGCGATGGCGAAGCCGTGCTGCCGGGCCACGCCTACCTGCCGCCCGGCGGCAAGCACCTGCGCATCATCCGCGACGGTGCCCGCTGGCGCTGCCGCATCGACGACGGCCCGGCAGTGAACCGGCACAAGCCGGCCGTTGACGTGCTGTTCCGCTCGGTCGCGCAGAGTGCCGGTGGCAATGCCATCGGTGCCATCCTCACCGGCATGGGTGACGATGGCGCGCGCGGCCTGCTGGAAATGCGCCAGGCCGGCGCGCCCACGCTGGTGCAGGACGAGGCCACCAGTGTGGTCTGGGGCATGCCCGGCGCGGCGTTCAAGCTGGGCGCCGCCGAAGAGCAGGTGCCGCTGGAGCGCATCGCCGAGCGCCTGCTGGCGCTGGCCCGCGGCTGACCGCGCAGGCGCCTTCCGCCTCACAGTTCAACGTCATCCATAGGCGGCCCGCTCAGGGCCGCCCGTGCTGTTCCACTTTCAAGGAGTTTCACCATGGCATTACGCCTGATTCCACTGCGCGGCGCGCTTGCCGCCGCGTGCCTGCTGCCGACACTCGCCAGCGGCACCGGTCGAACCGACGCCCCGCCAGCGGCACCCACACCTTCCCCTGCAGGCTGGACAGAGCACGTAGCGATCAGCGCCGGCGCCGGTCAGCACATCCACGATCACAACCCGGATGTCGTACTGCGCATCGTCACTCCCGAGGATGGCGAGCGCATCACCGGCGCGGCCAAGACCGGGCAGTTTGTACGCCAGGTCTTCGGCGCCAGCTCCACTACCCGTCTGGATCCCAAGCATCTGCGCGGCACCGACGTCCAGGCAGTACCCAGCCCAGCCATGGAACTCATGCCCAGCTTGTTCAATGACTGGCTGCAGCAGTACTTCACCCTGTTCCCCGGTGCGATTCCCCACGGCCGCACGCTGTTGAAGGTAGAGGCAAATGAGTGGGCACTGGTCTACCAGAAGCCCAAGGCAGGGCAACAGCTCTATCAGCTCAGCCACTTCACCCGCCTGCGCCTGCAGCAACCGGACGGCAGCACGGTGGACGCCGCGTACTGCAACGACCCCGGGCGCGAGGCCACGCTCGAACAATGGCAGGCCAACGACTACGCGCGACTGCGCGCCGGTGCCCGCGAACTGGCCGCCGCCTGCGTGCAGCGCTTTGTCAGCAAGCTGCCACAGTTCTTCCCACAACCGCTACCCACAGCAGGCAGCGGTGACGGCACGGCACGCGTGCGGGTTTTCAACTCGGCAACAGAACGGGTCACCATGCTCGGCGATGCATACTGCCTGGCCGACGGCAGCCGACGCTTCGATGACCCGCGCTGGCCCGCCTCCAGCAACGCCAATGCGCTGGACAGCGAGGCGGGCAACCTCAGCCTCGGCATCGCCGAAACCGAAACCCTGCGCAGCCTGAAGTCGCCGAAGTATCGCGAATATGCCGTGCCAGCCGGGCAGCCGTTGATCTTCGACGCGGACGTCCGCCACCGCGGCGCGTTCTGCACCGGCACGCTGGCTGTACAGATCGTGCCGGTCACCGGTGTGGATTACGAAGTGAAGATGGATATCGTCGGCCAGGTCTGCAGGTTGAACGTCCATAGCGTCGATGCCGAAGGTGTCCGGCTCGCAGTGCCAGCCAGGCGCGCGCCGGAGACGTGCACGCGCCCGGACGTGGACTACACCACGCTCACCACGAAGACGCCGCGCGAACCACTGGACGCCATGGGCGTCTTTCTGTTCACCGACAGCGCGTTGCAGGTACAACCCGCAGACAGGGACAGCCCACCGCTGCAGCTGGCCGACGGTCCTGCCGATGCTGCGCGACTGCAGACGCTGTTGCAGCAGATGGTGGCCACGCCGGGAACCCGCGCCTGCGTGATCGTGCCTGCGCAGGATCACGCCAGCCCATTGAACACGCTGCTGCGCGACTACGTGCTGGAGCATGGCGCAGCACTGCCTGGCCTGTGGGAGGCCGCCGAGACGGTCAATCAGGCGCGCCACGCAGCCCCGGCAGCACCGCTGGATCTGCAGGCCGCCGTGCAGCACTGCCAGACCCTGCCCCGCCTGGACTTCCGCGTGCAATAGCCCATCGCCTGCGACGGTAGCGCTGGCCCAGGACTGACCGGACCGCAGCAACCGCTCGACAACACCTCGTTCAAATGCCGGCACCGGAAGGGCCGGCATGGCTGTTTCTGTTTCTCAAGGAGCTTGACCATGGCCCTGCGCCGTTTCCCCTCCCGAACCACGCTGCTGGCAGTGGCCCTGCTTGCACCGCTGCTGGCCACCGCGGCCACCCAGCCGGTATCGCCGCAGGCGCCCTCGCCCGCCACCGACACTGCCGATGCGTGGAGCGAACGCGTGCAGATCCTCAGCGGTCCGGACACCGCCGCCAAGCCGCTGCACGCACCGGACGTGGCGCTGCGCATCGTCACCCCCGACGACAGCGAGGCACTGACGCCGAAGGGACTGTCCCTGCTGTTCAGTGGCAACGAGCCCGACTACAGCCGGCGCAACCAGCTGCCCGGCAGCATCGTCGAGAGCCAGGCCAGCCCGGCCATCACGCTGATGCCGAACGTGGCCAAGGCGCTGGTGGGCGGCTATTTCCGCTATGCGCCCGACGCACTACCGACCCAGACCAGCACCCTGCGCTTCAATGCCGAGACCTGGGCGCTGGTGCACCAGGGCAACACCCGCAAGGATCCGCTGTACCGGCTCAATCACACCAGCACCATCCAGCAGCGCCGCGCCGATGGCAGCCTGGCCGAGATCATCCGCTGCAGCGACAGCGACGAGCGCGCGACGTTGGGCACCTGGCAGGCCAACGACTACGCCCGGCTGAAGAGCGCCGCGCAGATGATCACCATGAAGTGCATCGAGAAGCTGATCAAGCGCATTCCGGCCATGTACCCGCGCCCACTGGCGGCTGAAGATCTCAGCGCCTACGCCGGTGGCGTCGTGCCGCCGGCACGGGTGCGCGTGTACGCCGATTTCGGCCGGACCACCACCCTGCTTACCGATGCGTCGTGCCGCGACGATTACCGCGACCGCATCGACGTCAAGTACAACAATGCCGGTGACAAGGGCCTGCTCGGCATTCCCAGCACCGAAGCCCTGCGCAGCAAGCAGAGCCAACGGTTCTCCACGCTCAGTTACCAGGAATACCAAGTTCCCGGTGGCAAGCCGCTGATCTTCGAGGCAGCGTTTGATCCCAAGAGCGGCCTGTACTGCACGGGCACGCTGTCCGGCCAGTTCGTGCCCAAACCCGGCCAGGACTATGAAGTGGAGTTTGAAGTGGCCGACAAGATGTGCCGGCTGCATGTCCGCCAGGTTCACGCCGATGGCAGCGTGACGCCGCAGCAGGCGCGACCGACCCCCACCATCTGCGAGCGCACGCGTGCGCCGGTGCGCATCGAACCGCGACAGGAGATGCAGGTCCTGCTGTTCAGCCCCGGCCAGCTGCAGATCCAGGATGCAGCGCTCGACAGCGCTCCCCAGCAGCTCAACGACACGGCCAGCAGCGGCGACGCCCTGCAACAGCTGCTGCAACAGGCCAGCAGCACGCCCGGCACCCGCCTGTGCGTGGTGGCGCCGTCATCGGGCTACAGCAGCGTGCTGCACGATGCCGTGCGCGAACGGGTGCTGGACGCGCCGCAGGCGCTGCCCAGCCTGTGGGAAGAAACCACGTCGGTGAACCAGCGTCGTGGTGCCGCCGCCGATGCGCCGGTTGATATCACTGCCGCCGTCGAACGCTGCAAGGCCTTCCCGATCAAGGAGTTCGCTGGGCAGTAAGCCGCAGCGCGCCCGTTCCGCTTTTCCAAGGAGTATCACCATGGCAGTACGCCCCGCTTGTCTCACCGCCGCGATCACCGGCATCCTGCTGCTGGCCGCGTCGGCCCATGCCAGCGACCCAGCTCCCGCACCCGCGGCCGAACCGGCAACCGAGGCCATGCCGGAACCGGCCGCCGAGGCCGTTGCTGCGCCGGTTGCGGCCGCCGTGCTGGACTACAGCAGCCTGCAGCGAATCAAGATCACCTCCGGGCTGGGCACCGGGCCCGACGGCAATCGCTACGGAGATCCGACCCTGCGCCTGGTGATGCGCGGTGACACCGCCGGGGCAACCGCCGCCAAGGTCGGTCTGTTTGCGCTGGGCACGTTGGCCGGCATCGGCGGCCAGACCAGCACCTTCAGCAAGAACAACGTGCGCGGCGACAGCATCGGTGCAGTGCCCAGCCCCGCGTTTGGGCCGTTGCCGGCCATGATCCGCGAACAGCTGGCGATCTACTTCGCCGCCCATCCCGGTGCCATTCCCAGCGACGAGCGCACCGTCGAAGCCAGCGCCGGCCAGTGGTCGCTGGTGTACCAGAAGCTCGGTGATGCGGACACGCCCTACGAGCTGCGTCACGACGCCACCATCGGCTTCCCGGTGGTGCGCAGGATGTTCCGCAGCGCAAGCGGCGGCCAGGGCGTGCACTGTCAGGACGAGGCACAGGTGGCCCCGCTGCAGGAATGGCAGGCCGACGACTATGCCAAGGCGAAGGCCGCCTCACGCGACTTCGCCGAGGCCTGCATCGCCCGCTTCGTGGCCGAACTGCCGCGCCTGTTCCCCGACCATGGCGTGTTGCCGGAGACCGCCGCCGAACCGGAGCCGCCGGCAGACGCACCGGTGGTAGCCGAAGACGCGACCGACGTCACCCAGGCCTGACGCCAGCCCAGGGTCGGACCCCTTGCCACAGGCAAGGGCTCTGACCCCGGGTGCATCGTGCGCGCCGCCATCCACGCATGGCGTGGATCTACTCTCCCCAGTACAGCCGCATCGGGTTGTCCACCAGCAGCCTGCGCTGCAACTCGGGCGTGGGGGCGATGTGCGGAATCACGTCCACCAGATGGCCGTCGTCGGGCATGTGGTCCTTCATGTTCGGGTGCGGCCAGTCGGTCCCCCACAGCACCCGGTCCGGGAACTGCCGCACCAGGTGCCGGGCGAACGGCACCACATCGGCGTAGCCGGGCGGCCCCAGCCGTGACAGCCGCTCGGGGCAGCTGACCTTGCTCCACACGTTGCCGTGCTCGGCCATCAGTCGCACGAAGCGCTGGAACTCCGGCCCATCCACCGGCTGGCTAACGTCCGGGCGGCCCATGTGGTCCACCACCACGGTGGTCGGCAACGTGGTGAAGAAACTCCAGCGCTCGGCCAGATCGGGCGCCTCAAAGTACACCACCACATGCCAGCCCAGCGGCGCGATGCGATCGATGATCGCGTGGTAATAGGCATCCGGCTTCGGATCGACCAGCCGGCGCACGAAATTGAAGCGCACACCCCGCACACCGGCGGCATGCAACAGCTGCAGTTCCTCATCGCTCACGCTGTCGCGCACCGTGGCCACGCCTCGGGCCAGGCCGTCGCTGGCCTGCAGCGCGTCCACCAGGGCACGGTTGTCGGCGCCATGGCAGGTGGCCTGCACGATCACGTTGCGGCTGAAGCCCAGGAAATCGCGCAGCGCGAACAGCTGCGCCTTGCCGGCGTCGCAAGGGGTGTACTTGCGTTCGGGCGCATACGGAAACACATCGCCCGGCCCGAACACATGGCAGTGTGCATCCACCGCACCGGGCGGCGGCACGAATTGTGGGCGGCTCGGGTGGGCACAGTAATCCAGCCAGTCGGCATCTTTCTGGAATGCGGCCATCACAGCCCCCTGGCCTTCAGCTGGGCGTCCAGCCGCGGGTAGACACGGCGCGCATTGCCTTCGAACACCTTGTAACGGTCCTGCGCCGAGATTGCCAGCGCATCGACGTAGCGGCGGGTGTCATCGAAGAAGTGGCCGGTCTGCGGGTCGATGCCACGCACCGCGCCGACCATTTCCGAGCCGAACAGGATGTTGTCGATGTCGATCACCTCGAACAGCAGGTCGATGCCCGGCTGGTGGTACACGCAGGTATCGAAGTACACGTTCTTCATCACATGCTCGGCCAGCGGCGGCTTGCCCAGCATGTCCGCCAGGCCACGGAAACGCCCCCAATGGTACGGCACCGCACCGCCGCCATGCGGGATGATGAAGCGCAGCGTGGGGAAGTCACGGAACAGGTCACCCTGCAGGAACTGCATGAAGGCCGTGGTATCGGCGTTCAGGTAGTGCGCGCCGGTGGCATGGAAGTTGGCGTTGCAGCTGCCCGACACATGCACCATGGCCGGCACGTCCAGCTCCACCATCTTCTCGAAGAACGGGTACCAGGAACGGTCGGTCAGCGGCAGGCCATCCCAATGGCCGCCGGACGGGTCGGGGTTCAGATTGCAGCCGACGAAACCGAGCTCGTTCACGCAGCGCTCCAGCTCGGCCACCGCGTGGGCGATCGGCACGCCCGGCGACTGCGGCAGCTGGCAGACGCCGATGAACTGCTCGGGATACAGCTGCACCACCCGCGCGATCAGGTCGTTGCAGTGCCGCGTCCACTCGGCACTTACCTGCTCATCGCCGATGTGATGCGCCATGGTGCTGGCACGCGGCGAGAAGATGGTCATGTCCGCGCCACGCTCGCGCAGCAGGCGCAGCTGGTTGGCCTCCACACTGTCGCGCAGTTCATCGTCGCTGATGGTCGGATAGACCGCCGCCGGCAGCGAGCGATCGTTGTAGTGGGCCACCTGCGCCTTGCGGAACGCATCGTGGCCGGCCGGGGCCGTGGTGTAGTGGCCGTGGCAGTCGATGATCATGGGGGATCTCCTGGGGCGATGGATCACCAGCCGAACAGCTGGGCGAAATGCACATCCACGCGCAGTCCGACGATCAGCGCATCGGGGATGTTGGTCGTGCGCGTGGGTGCATAGATCGGGTCGGGGTTGATGACGTACTGCAGGTTGGGCATCAGGCGGATGCCCTTCTTCACCGCCCACCCGTAGCTGAGTTCGGTGATGATTTCATCGGCATGCGGCGCGCCCGTGCCGCCATGGCGGCTGCGGCGATCACGCAGGAAGCCGATCTGTTCGTCGCTGAAGTGGGTGTTGGACACGAACAGGGCCAGGGTGTCCTGGTCGCGGCTGGCAAACGTGCCGGTCTTGACGAAGCCGGCCGACACGAAATGATCGACCGGCGCCTCGTTGCCGGTGTTGAGGTAAACACGCCCAAACACCGCCAGGTTGCGTCTACCCTCGCCGCGCCACACGGTCTGGTCGCCCATTGCATACCAGCCCATGCGTGCGCCGTCCTGCGCCGCGGTCGGCTTGCCGGTCAGCGCCGCCGAGTTGCCGTTGGCATCGAAGTACGGGCTCTTGCCACCGTCACTGTTGCGATACATGCCCAGCCGGTACGTGCGCGGCAGCCGGTCGTTGGCGAAGCTGGTCTGGTAACCCACTTCGTAGGCACTGATCGTGCCGGTGCCCTCGCCCACCGAAAAATCCAGGCCGTTCTTGCCGGCCTCGTTCAGCGTGTTGTTGTAATCGAACACGCCGGCCTGGGCGTACCAGCGATCATCCACGTCGTAGCGCACGATGCCCGCCCACGAGGAATTCGGGTAGGCGGTGATGCCCAGGTCGGTGATCGCACCGTACGGTGTCAGGCACATCGCATTGCTCATGAACACGCAGTTGAGCGGCGAATTGTTGAAGTAGCTGTTCACCGGCGCGCGGCCAGCAGTGATGCTCAGCCCGTTGTCGAAGCGGTGACGAAGGGTCAACCGGGTCAGGCGGCCGCCGGCCACCGGCCGCCAGGTCTGCTGTGCGCTGATCGAACTGCCGATCTTCTCGCGCGCCAGGTTGCGCCCGGCAAACCAGGCCCACTGCGCGTCGATGTCGGTGCCGTGTACGCCGAACAGTTTGTCCAGGTCGAACTTCGACTGGGCCATCACCCAGTACGAGCCTTCGGTGCCCTGTTCGACACCGCCCACCGGGTTGTGGGCCACGTTGCCGACCAGGTCCAGGGTCAGGTCGATGCCCTCGGGCACGCTGCGTTCAGCGGCGAAGGCTGGCGCGGCCAATGCACTGGCCAGCAGCAGGTACAGCGGGGTTCGCAGGAACTGCGACATGTTCTCTCCCTTCCCGGCGCCGCCGGCGCCAGGCTGTTGCATTCGATGGAGGCCACGGGCGGTGGCCGTCAGGGCTCAGGCCATGGCCTCAGGCAGGCTGTGCACCCAGCAGACGCTGGCGCGTGCGGCGGGTGCCGATCTGCGCCGCCATGGTCTTTTCATCCAGCTTGCCTTCCCACTTGGCGATCACCAGCACCGCAATCGCGTTGCCGATCAGGTTCACGAAGGTCAGCCCTTCAGCCAGGATGCGGTGGATGCCCAGGATCAAGGCAATGCTGGCCACCGGAATGGTGCCGGTGGTGCCCAGGGTGGCGGCCAGCACCACGAATGCCGCGCCGGCCACGCCTGCCGCGCCCTTGGACGTCAGCAGCAGCACGGCGATCAGCCCCAGCTGGTGCCACACGGTCAGTTCGGTGTTGGTGGCCTGGGCCAGGAAGATCGCCACCGTGGTCAGGTACAGGCAGGTGCCATCCAGGTTGAACGAGTAACCGGCGGGAATCACGAAACCAACCACCCCCTCCTCGCAGCCCAGCTTCTTCATCTTCTCGATCAGGCGCGGCAGCACGGTCTCGGTGCTGGTGGTGGCCGCCACGATGATGATTTCATCGCGCAGGTAGCCCAGCAGGCGCCACAGGCTGGCCCCGGTCCACCAGCACACCGTGCCCAGCACGAGTACGGTGAACAGCCCGCAGACCACGAAGAACTCAATGATCAACTCGCCCAGCGACAGCAGCGAGGCAGCACCGAACTGGCCGACGGTGAAGGCGATGGCGCCGAATGCACCGATGGGCGCCACATACATAATGTAGCCGATGATCTTGAACAGCGCACCAGAGGCGCTCTCGATCACGTCCATCACCGGCTTGCCGCGCTCGCCGACGGCGGCCAGGGCCACGCCGAACAGCACGGCCACGAACAGCACCTGCAGCACGTGCGCCTCGGTGAAGGCACTGACCAGCGTGTTGGGGATGATGGCCATGATGTAGGCCACGATCGACTGGTCGTGGGCGGTGTGCACGTAGCCCTGGATGCTGGCCATGTCGATGGTTGCCGCGTCGATGTTCATGCCGGCGCCGGGCTTCCACAGATCCACCGCCACCAGACCGACGATCAACGCGAGGATGGTGATCACCTCGAAATAGATCAGCGACTTCAGCGCCAACCGGCCCACGCTGCGCATGTCGCGCATGCCGGCGATGCCGTGCACCACAGTCACGAAGATGATGGGCCCGATCATCATCCGGATCAGCTTGATGAAGCCATCACCCAGCGGCTTCATCGCCGAACCCAGGTCCGGCTGCAGCCAGCCCAGAAGGACGCCGATCACGGTGCCGGCCAGCACCTGGAACCATAACTGGCCAAAGATTCCAAAGCGGCCCGGCCGCTTCCCTACCACGGTCATAACAACCCTCCCAGGTCGCAGAGAATAGAAAGGCGCTGCCTGTTCAGTCGAACAGTTCGCCGTCGAACAGCTTCCGTGCGGTGCGCAGCATGGCCGCGCGGGCCACCTGGCCGTCCTCGTCCAGTTCAATCACGCAGGTGGTGGCCCCGCTGGGGTGCTCCACCCCCAGGGTCTGTAGCTGCCCGCCCGGCAACCGGGCCAGTGCATGGGCCGGCGAGCCCGGCAGCAGGCAGGCCGTGGCCACCGTCACCGCGCCCAGCACGCCGATGGAGGCGTGGCATCGGTGCGGAATGAACGAGCGCACGCAGATCGCGCCACCGTCTGCCGGGGCGGCCACCAGCATCATCTTGGGCACCGACTTTTCCGCCACGTTGCCCAGGTTCATCTTCGGCCCCGCCTGCAGGCGGATCGCCTCCAGGCGTGCCTTCAGCGCGTCGTCGGCATCCAGAGTGGCGCGGTCCTCATGCCCGCTGATGCCCAGATCCGATGCCTGCAGCACCACGCAGGGCATGCCGTTGTCGATCAGCGTGGCCTGCACGCCGTCGATCACGTCCACCACGTTGCCGGTCGGCAGCAGCGCGCCGCAGCTGGAGCCGGCGGTGTCCTCGAAGGCCAGTGGCACTGGCGCGGCGGTACCCGGTACGCCATCGATGCGCGCGTCACCGGCATAGCTCACCACGCTGCCTGGTGTCTGCACGTCGGCCGTGGCCAGGGTGCCGGTGTTGGCCATGAAGATGCGCACCTCGGTCACCCCATCGCGCGCCGCCACCAGCCCACGTTCAATCGCGAACGGACCCACGCCGGCCAGCATGTTGCCGCAGTTCTGCGCGTCGCTCACCAGCGCCTGGTCGACGAAGACCTGCAGGAACAGGTACTCGACGTCGGCATCCTCGCGCTGCGAGGGTGAAACCACGGCGACCTTGGAGGTCAGCGGGTCGCCGCCGCCCATACCGTCGATCTGGCGCACGTCCGGCGAGCCATAGGCGCGCAGCAGGAAGGCATCACGCGCGGCGGCATCGGTCGGCAGGTCCTGGGCCAGGAAGAACCCGCCCTTGGACGTGCCACCGCGCATCCACATCGCGCGCACGCCCTTACTCATAGCGCAGGCCCTTGGCGGCCAGGCGCTCACGCATGGCGTAGATGTCCAGGCCGAGTTCGCCACGGGCCAGGCGCTCGCGCTTGTCGGCCTCGCGAGCTTCGCGTGCCTGCGCTTCGGCGGCCACCTTGGCCGCATCGGCGCGCGGCACGATGCAGACGCCGTCATCGTCGGCGATAACCACGTCACCCGCGTTCACCAGCGCGCCACCGCAGACCAGCGGCACGTTCACCGAACCCAGGGTTTCCTTCACCGTGCCCTGCGCGTGCACCGCGCGGCTCCACACCGGGAAGCCCATCGCGGTCAGTTCGCGCACATCGCGCACGCCCGCATCGATGACCAGGCCGCGACAGCCATGTGCCTGCGCCGAGGTCGCCAGCAGGTCGCCGAAGTAGCCATCGGTGCAGTCGCTGGTCGGTGCCACCACCAGGATGTCGCCCTCGCCGAGCTGCTCGATGGCCACATGCATCATCCAGTTGTCGCCCGGCGGCACCGAAACGGTGACCGCACTGCCAGCGATACGCGCGCCGCTGTAGATCGGCCGCAGCCGCGGGTGCAGCAGGCCGCTGCGGCCCTGCGCCTCGTGCACGGTGGCCACGCCGGCCTCGGCCAGTGCCTGGATCAGCGCCGGTTCGGCGCGCTCGATGCGGGTGATGACGCGGGACATCCATCCATCCTTCGTTGGCGATGGCGCAGTCTGTTCCGCGGCCCACAGCCCCTCAAGATCGTTTTTCGTCCATGCCATTCAATCTGGTTATAGTTGTGCCATGAACGCGCTGCCCGAGCTGAACCTGAAGCACCTGCACGCGCTGCTGGCGGTGCACACCCACGGCGGCATCAGCGCGGCGGCGCCGCACATCAATCTGTCCCAGCCGGCGCTCACCCAGGCCATCGCGCGGCTGGAGCGGCAACTGGATGCAGCGCTGTTCGACCGGCAGCCCGCTGGCATGGTCGCCACCGAGGCCACGGTGCTGCTGGTGCCACGCATCGAGCGTGCCCTGGCCTACCTGGCCCGCGGCGTGCGCGCCGCCCGTCGCGCCGCGCGGCTTCCGGCACTGGCCGCGGTCGAGCGCCGGCTGACACTCAGCCAGCTGCGCGCGCTCACTGTGGTGGACAGCGCCGGCAGCTTCACCCTGGCTGCAGCGCGCGCCGGTGTCTCGCAACCGGCCATGCATCGCGCCGTGCGCGATCTGGAAGCGGTGATCGAAGTGCCTCTGCTGCAGCGGCGCGGCAAGGCATTGCTGGCCACGCCGGCCGCCACCCGCCTGCTGCGCTGGGTGCGGCTGGCACTGTCCGAACTGGCCACCGGCGTGGACGAGCTGGCCGCCCTGCGCGACCAGCATGGCGGGCGTCTGGCCATCGGGGTGATGCCGTTGGCCCGCGCGCTGCTGCTGCCACAGGCACTGGCACGCTTCGCCCGGGCCTGGCCGGGCGCCACCGTGACCGTGGTGGAGGGCCCCTTCTCGGAATTGTTGTCCGACCTGCGCCAAGGCAGCCTGGACCTGCTGGTGGGCGCCATGCGCGATCTAAGCGCGGTGCCCGACGTGGTGCAGGAAGGCCTGTTCGACGACGATCCGGTGATCGTTGGCCGCGCCGGTCATCCGCTGTCCGCACAGCAGCCGTGGCGCTTTGCGCAGCTGCTCGACTACCCCTGGGTGATCCCAACCACCGGCGCACCGGTGCGCGCACGCTGGGAACGGATGTTCCGCGACAACGGCCACGAACCGCCGGTGCTGCGCATCGAATGCGGCTCGCTGGTGATCACCCGCGGCCTGCTGCTGGAAGACGACTGGCTGACCCTGATGTCACGCGACCAGTTCCTGATCGAACGCCAAGCCGGCCTGCTGGCCGACCTGGGCCTGGCCGGGCAGGCCCTGCGCCGTCGTATCGGCCTGAGCACACGTGCCGACTGGCACCCGACGCGGCCGCAGCAGGCCTTCCTGCAGACCTTCCGCGAGGTGTGCGCCGAACGCAGCAGCGATGGCCCTGATGCGTGGCCATTCCGCTACCGCTGAAGCCGCGTGGGGCGCCATTGCCCACGCTCGGCTGCCCCATCGAGCCAACAAGTCGCCAAGCATCGGCTAGGCTCTACAGTGTGCTTTGATGTCAGCACTGCACAAGGAATGCCGCGCATGATCAGAAGGAACTGGAAGGCCGCGCTGGCGGCCGCACTATTGTCACTGCCCCTGGTACCGGCCAACGCCAGCGGCGATCTGTTCTACTTCGAGGCCGGTCAGGGGCACGTGGTCTTCACGCTGATTCTGATCGGCCGTGAGGATCCCGGCGCGGTCGAGGTCAGCTGGAAAGGCCTGTCGATTCCGCAGCCTCCCAACGTGCAGCGCCACTATTACATCGAATTCGACCGCGCCCGCCGCCTGGCCTATGTGCGTCCGCTCCGCCGCGACGGACTGCCATGGTTTGAAATGGACGTATCTGGAAAGCACGGCAACGTGCTGATCGGCGGCCGTCGGCTGCAAGGCAACGCAGACTGGACCAGGCAGTAGCGGGCTCCGCGTACAAAAAACCCCCAGCTCGCACCGGGGGTTCTTCGTTTACCGCATCAACCGATCAACAGGATCAGGCAGCGACCGTCTTGGCCACGTCCTGGTATTCCTCGATCTGGTCGAAGTTCATGTAGCGGTAGATTTCCGCACCGCTCTTGGCGATCACGCCAATATCGGCCATGTACTCTTCCTTGGTCGGGATGCGGCCCAGACGCGAGCAGATCGCGGCCAGTTCGGCCGAACCCAGGTACACGTTGGTGTTGCGGCCCAGACGGTTCGGGAAGTTGCGGGTCGAGGTCGACATCGCGGTGGAACCTTCGCGGATCTGCGCCTGGTTGCCCATGCACAGCGAGCAGCCCGGCATTTCCATGCGTGCGCCGGTGGCGCCGAAGGTGCCGTACACGCCTTCCTTGGTCAGCTCCGAAGCATCCATCTTGGTCGGCGGGGCCACCCACAGGCGGGTCGGCAGGTCACGCTTGCCGTCCAGCAGCTTGGCCGCGGCGCGGAAGTGACCGATGTTGGTCATGCACGAACCGATGAACACTTCGTCGATCTTGGCGCCGGCCACTTCGGACAGGGTCTTCACGTCGTCCGGGTCGTTCGGGCAGGCCACGATCGGCTCGTGGATGTCGGCCAGGTCGATCTCGATGACGGCAGCGTATTCGGCGTCGGCATCCGGCTCCAGCAGCTCCGGGTTGGCCAGCCACGCTTCCATCTTCTCGATACGGCGCTGCAGCGAACGCGGATCCTGGTAACCCTCGGCAATCATCCACTTCAGCAGGGTGATGTTGCTGGTCAGGTACTCGATGATCGGTTCCTTGTTCAGGCGCACCGAGCAACCGGCAGCCGAACGCTCGGCCGACGCATCGGACAGTTCGAAGGCCTGTTCGACCTTCAGTTCCGGCAGACCTTCGATTTCCAGGATGCGACCGGAGAAGATGTTCTTCTTGCCGGCCTTGGCCACGGTCAGCAGGCCCGACTTGATGGCGTACAGCGGAATGGCATTGACCAGATCACGCAGGGTCACGCCCGGCTGCATCTGGCCCTTGAAGCGCACCAGCACCGATTCGGGCATATCCAGCGGCATCACGCCGGTGGCGGCGGCGAAGGCGACCAGGCCCGAGCCGGCCGGGAACGAAATGCCCACCGGGAAACGGGTGTGCGAGTCACCACCGGTACCGACGGTGTCCGGCAGCAGCATGCGGTTCAGCCAGCTGTGGATCACGCCATCGCCCGGGCGCAGCGAGATGCCGCCACGGGTGGAGATGAACTCCGGCAGGGTGTGGTGGGTCTTCACGTCCACCGGCTTCGGGTAAGCGGCGGTGTGGCAGAACGACTGCATCACCAGATCTGCCGAGAAGCCCAGGCAGGCCAGGTCCTTCAGCTCGTCACGGGTCATCGGGCCGGTGGTGTCCTGCGAGCCGACCGAGGTCATCTTCGGTTCGCAGTAGGTGCCCGGGCGCATGCCCTGGCCTTCCGGCAGGCCACAGGCGCGGCCGACCATCTTCTGTGCCAGCGAGAAGCCCTTGCCGGTGTCGGCCGGCTGCACCGGCAGGCGGAACAGATCGGTCGGGGCCAGGCCCAGCGCTTCACGCGCCTTGCCGGTCAGGCCGCGGCCGATGATCAGCGGAATGCGGCCACCGGCGCGCACTTCGTCGAACAGCACTTCGGACTTGACCTGGAATTCGGCAATCACTTCGCCGTTCTTCAGCGCCTTGCCTTCGTACGGACGCAGCTCGACCACATCGCCGTGCTCCATCTTCGACACGTCCAGCTCGATCGGCAGTGCGCCGGCATCTTCCATCGTGTTGTAGAAGATCGGGGCGATCTTCGAACCCAGGCAGACGCCACCGGCGCGCTTGTTCGGGATGAACGGAATGTCATCGCCGGTCCACCACAGCACGCTGTTGGTGGCCGACTTGCGCGAGGAGCCGGTACCGACCACGTCGCCCACGTAGGCAACCAGGTGGCCCTTGTCCTTCAGGTCCAGGATCTGCTGGATCGGACCGCGCTTGCCGTCTTCTTCCGGGGTGAACGGCGCGTCGTCGCGCTTGTTCTTCAGCATCGCCAGGGCGTGCATCGGAATGTCCGGGCGGGTGGTTGCATCCGGCGCCGGCGACAGGTCGTCAGTGTTGGTTTCGCCCGGCACCTTGAACACGGTGACGGTCAGGCTCTGCGGCACTTCCGGGTTGTTGGTGAACCACTCGGCATCGGCCCAGCTCTGCAGCACGGACTGCGCGTTGGCGTTGCCGGCCTTGGCCTTCTCCTGCACATCGTGGAAGGCATCGAAGACCAGCAGGGTCTTCTTCAGGCCGTCAGCGGCGATGGTGCCAACGCTGGCGTCGTCCAGCAGCTGCACCAGCGGGGCCACGTTGTAACCACCCAGCATGGTGCCCAGCAGTTCGGTGGCGCGCTCGCGGCTGATCAGCGGGTTCTGCTCGCTGCCCAGCGCAATGGCGGCCAGGTACGAGGCCTTGACCTTGGCAGCGTCATCCACGCCGGCCGGCACGCGATGGGTCAGCAGGTCGAGCAGGAACTCGGCCTCGCCCTGCGGCGGGTTCTTCAGCAGTTCGATGACATCGGCCGTCTGCTGCGCGCTCAGCGGCAGCGGCGGGATGCCAAGCGCAGCGCGCTCGGCGACGTGGTGGCGGTAGGCTTCCAACATGACAACTCCCGGGTAATGCGTAGGTTGAAAAAACAAAGTGGGCTCAGGCTTGCGGCACGATCAGCTTCAGGCCCTTGAAGTAGTCGCGGTAAAACGTGTCGTTCCAGGTGATCAGGCCGTCGCATTGCAGCAATGCGTGGGCGCCGACCATGAATTCGTCCAGGCTGCGGCGGCTGCCGCTGCGCTGGCGGTGGCGGCGGTGCATCTCGCCGGCGCGCAGGGCCGATTTGGCTTCCATCGGGTTGAAGTGCACGCCCATTTCTTCCAGCGCTTCCAGCACTTCGGCGCCGCCGCGCAGCGAAGCGCAGACTTCGGCCAGGGTGGCGCCGCAGACCACCACGCGGCCACCCACCAGGCTCTGCCGCAGGATCGCTTCCACCGCATCGGCCTGCGGGCCGTTGCTCAGCAGTTCCACCAGCACCGGTGAATCGACGGCAATCATCACGCCTTATTCCTCGTCGCGCACCGCGCGTACCGCCGATTCGGCCGACTCGAAGCCGTCCAGCGCGAACTTGCCGCGGGCGCGCGAGATCGCATCGTCCACGCTCTTGCGCAGGATGATACGGCTGCCGTCCAGCTCCACCTTCAACTGGGTGCCCTTGGTCAGGCCCAGGGCATCACGCACCGCCTTGGGCAGGGTGATCTGTCCGCGCTCTGCAACAGTGGCTTCCATCGGTAGGCCCTCTTCGGTATGCACAAATTATACATACTTTGCCGGGCATACTTCCACCCCGAACCCGGCCGGGCCCGCCCCGGCCCTTACAGCCGCAAAGGATCCGCCACATTCATGACATACGCCATACACCTGCCGCTGTAGTCTGGACCCGATGCCGCAGGCCGGCCCGCGCCCAGGTGAATACGTTCATACTGGGGCGCACCCGGGGCCAGCAGGCCCGCGGCGACCGCAAGCAGGCCCGTATACGCACGGGCCAGAGCAAGCCATCCGCAAGAGGAGTCATCCGCATGAGCGATTCGTTCTCCACCCGCAGCCAGCTCGATGTTGGCGGCAAGGCCTACGATTACTTCAGCCTGCCCAAGCTGGGCCAGCGCTTCGACATCTCCCACCTGCCCTATTCGATGAAGATCCTGCTGGAGAACCTGCTCCGGCACGAGGATGGTGGCGCCACCGTGGGCCCCGAACACATCGAAGCGGTCGCCCGCTGGCAGCCCAGCGCCGAGCCGGACACCGAAATCGCCTTCATGCCCGCACGTGTGGTGCTGCAGGATTTCACCGGCGTGCCCTGCGTGGTCGACCTGGCCGCCATGCGCGACGCGGTGGTCAAGCTGGGCGGCAAGCCGGAACAGATCAACCCGCAGATCCCCTCCGAACTGGTCATCGACCACTCGGTGCAGGTGGATGTGTTCGGCAAGCCCGACGCGCTGGACTTGAACGGCAAGATCGAATTCCAGCGCAACCAGGAACGCTACGGCTTCCTGCGCTGGGGCCAGAAGGCGTTCGACAACTTCAAGGTGGTGCCGCCCAACACCGGCATCGTCCACCAGGTGAACCTGGAAAACCTGGCCCGCGTGGTGATGACCGCGCAGAAGGACGGTAAGGACGTGGCCTACCCCGATACCGTCTTCGGTACCGACAGCCACACCACCATGATCAATGGCATCGGCGTGCTCGGCTGGGGCGTGGGCGGCATCGAAGCCGAGGCGGCCATGCTTGGCCAGCCCTCGTCCATGCTGATTCCGCAGGTGGTCGGCTTCAAGCTGACCGGCAAGCTGCCTGAAGGCGCTACCGCAACCGACCTGGTGCTGACCGTCACCCAGATGCTGCGCAAGCTGGGCGTGGTCGGCAAGTTCGTCGAATTCTTCGGTGACGGCCTGCAGCACCTGCCGCTGGCCGACCGCGCCACCATCGGCAACATGGCCCCCGAATACGGCGCCACCTGCGGCATCTTCCCGATCGATCACGAATCGCTGAACTACCTGCGCCTGTCCGGCCGCAGCGAAGAACAGATCAACCTGGTCGAAGCCTATGCCAAGGCGCAGGGCCTGTGGCATGAACCGGGCAGCGCGCCGGCGCAGTACAGCACCACGCTGGAACTGGACATGGGCACGGTGAAGCCGTCACTGGCCGGCCCCAAGCGCCCGCAGGACCGCGTGCTGCTTGAAGACGTGCAGAAGAACTACCGCGAAGCCCTGGTCGGCCTGACCGCCAACCGCGACCGCAAGGACGCGGCCATCGCCAACTTCACCAATGAAGGTGGCGGCACGGCGGTCGGCAACGAGCAACTGGCCAAGGGCCAGGCCGACATCGAGATCGAAGGCCGCAAGGTGCGCCTGAAGGATGGCGCGGTGGTCATCGCCGCCATCACCTCCTGCACCAACACGTCCAACCCGGCGGTGATGATCGGTGCCGGCCTGCTGGCGCGCAACGCGGCCGCCAAGGGCCTGAACCGCCAACCGTGGGTGAAGACCTCGCTCGGCCCGGGCTCGCGCGTGGTTACCGATTACCTGGAAAAAGCCGGCGTGCTGAAGGAGCTGGAGAAGATCGGCTTCTACGTGGTCGGCTACGGCTGCACCACCTGCATCGGCAATTCCGGCCCGCTGCCGACCGAAGTCAGCGCCGGTATCGCCGCGGGCGACCTGGCGGTCACCTCGGTGCTGTCGGGCAACCGCAACTTCGAAGGCCGCGTGCACCCCGAAGTAAAGATGAACTACCTGGCCAGCCCGCCGCTGGTGGTGGCCTATGCAATCGCCGGCACCACCGACATCGACCTGACCACCGAACCGCTCGGCACCGGCAGCGATGGCCAGCCGGTGTACCTGCGCGACATCTGGCCCAGCAACAAGGAAATCGGCGATGTCATCGCCGCCACCCTGGGCCCGGACATGTTCAAGCAGAACTACGCCGACGTGTTCAAGGGCGACAGCCGCTGGAACACCATCGCCTCGCCGGACGGCAATCTGTACGAGTGGAGCGATGCTTCCACCTACATCAAGAACCCGCCCTACTTCGATGGCATGACCATGCAGACCGGCAGCATCGACGACGTGCACGGCGCACGCGTGATGGGCCTGTTCGGCGATTCGATCACCACCGACCACATCTCCCCGGCCGGCAACATCAAGAAGGACTCGCCCGCCGGCCGCTTCCTGCAGGAACGCGGCGTACAGCCGGCCGACTTCAACAGCTACGGCAGCCGCCGCGGCAACGACGATGTGATGGTGCGCGGCACCTTCGCCAACATCCGCATCAAGAACCTGATGTTCGGTGGCGAAGAGGGTGGCAACACCCTGTACTATCCCGCCGCTGGCGGCCAGCCGGAAAAGCTGGCCATCTACGATGCGGCGATGAAGTACAAGGCCGACAAGGTGCCGCTGGTGGTGCTGGCCGGCAAGGAATACGGCACCGGCTCGTCGCGTGACTGGGCGGCCAAGGGCACCCTGCTGCTGGGCGTGAAGGCAGTGGTTGCCGAAAGCTTCGAACGCATCCACCGTTCCAACCTGGTGGGCATGGGCGTGCTGCCGCTGCAGTTCCGCAACGGTGAGAACGCACAGTCGCTGGGTCTGGACGGCTCGGAAGTGATCGACATCACCGGCCTGCAGGATGGCGCAAGCAAGCGCGCCACCGTTACCGCAACCAAGGCCGACGGAACCCAGAAGACCTTCGAAGTGTCGGTGATGCTGCTGACCCCGAAGGAGGTCGAGTACTTCCGCCACGGCGGCCTGCTGCAGTACGTGCTGCGCCAGCTCGCCGGCCGGTAATGTCCGGACTTCCGTAGAGTCGAGCTTGCTCGACTGATCCCAACGTGCCAACCAAGGTTGGCACCTACCAGGGCATGGCGTGCCAACCAAGGTTGGCACCTACCAAGGCATGGCGTACCAACCAAGGTTGGCACCTACCAAGGCATGGCGTGCCAACCAAGGTTGGCACCCACCAGGGCGTCAGCCGCTACGGCCGCACGCCATAGATCCGCCACGGGGCCGCCGTCGGCCCCACGTCGTACACCAGCCCGCGCAGCCCCTCTTCCATCACGGTCTCGCCCTCAGCGGCGCCGGTATTGACCACCGTCACCACCATCTCGAACGCCGGGTGCGCCGCCTGGCCAATGCGCGAACACACCACCCCACGATTCTCGTAGTGCACGACCGGGGTGAACCCGGGATCCTCGCACTGCACGGCCACGAACCGGTAGCCCCGGTCCTCACTGCTGCCCGGCATCAGCGCATGCGCCGCGTACGACACCCGGCCCTGGCCGCCGGCGTAGGCCGGCACCTGCACCCGGAACTGGCCGGTGTCGCCGATCGCCAGCACCGGGTAATCCAACTGCTGCATCGGTGGCGGCGTCTGCGCCAAGGCCACGGCGGAACTACAGAACAGCAGGCAACTCACGGCAATGCGCATCGCACTCTCCCTCACGGAACGGCCTGTGATGGTGCAGTACGGCGGCGTATGGCGTCTTTAGGAATGGGATGAAATAGCTGCCTCTAATTTTCATATTTATGATGTTTTTCATCATTCATGAAATTCGTCCACATCCGGTGTAGGCTGGCGCCACAGGTCACCCCTTCCGGAGCCCGCCATGCTTCACCTGCCCGTCCGCTTCGACCCCATCAACGAGCTGACCCACACCACCGCCTCGTCGGTGAAGGAACACTGGCGCAAGGTCATGCAGGAGGTCCGCGACCAGCGCATGGTGGTGGTCACCAACCATAACGAACCGCAGGCGGTCATCGTCTCCATCGAGCAGTACCGCGCCCTGCAGGCGCGCGTGGAGGCGCTGGAAGCCTCGCTTGAGGAGCTGCGCGACCAAGCCCCGGGCCTGGCTGAACTGCGTGCCGGCTTCGACCAGCGCCTGGCGGTACTGCAGCAGGCCCAGGCCGGCAGCAGCGCACGCGACCTGCTGCGCCGCCCCGCCCGCCTTGGCGGGCAGGTCAAGGCCGGCACCGGCCACTGATGGCGCGGCCTTTCCTGTACGTCCTTGCCGGCGTCAATGGCGCCGGCAAGAGTTCGGTGGGCGGCCATGTGCTGCGCGAGGCCGGGCTGAACTGGTTCAACCCCGACACCTTCGCCCGCGAACTGCGCGGCATCACCGGCCTGTCGCAGGCCGAGGCCAACGCCCAGGCCTGGCAGGAAGGCGTCAACCGCATCCGCGATGCGCTGGACCGGCGCCGCAACCATGCCTTTGAAACCACTCTGGGCGGCAATTCGATCGCCGCCCTGCTGCATGAAGCCAGCCACAGCCACGATGTGCTGATGTGGTTCTGCGGCCTGTCCAGCCCGGAACAGCACATCGCCCGGGTCCAGGCCCGCGTGCGCTCGGGCGGGCACCCGATCAACGAAGCCGACATCCGACGCCGCTGGCCACTGGCGCAGCAGAACCTGATCCGGCTGATGCCGGTGCTGGCCCAGCTGCAGGTCTACGACAACAGCGCCGAAGCCGCCCCCGGCGAAGCCGTGCCCGACCCACAGCTGCTGCTGCAGATGGAAGATGGCCAGGTGCTGTACCCCGAGCCCGACGACCTCGTCCAGCTGGCGGCTACGCCCGCCTGGGCCACCCCACTGCTGGAAGCCGCCCTCCGCCTGTAAGCCAAGGGGTCGGATCCCGGGGTTGGATCCCTTTCCAAAGGAAAAGGGCTCTGACCCTGAACCCCCATCCATACACCATCTTCACTTTTTGTTGATTGAACGTTCAATCAACAAACGCGATACTGTCCACCTCGGGCCAACGCCCATGCCCCAGGTGAGACCGTGCCGAAGAAAGGCATCGAACCGATCCGCCGCGAGCAGCTGATCCAGGCCACCTTCCAGGTGATCCACGACATCGGCCTGGCCGACGCCACCGTGGCCACCATCGCCCGCCAGGCCGGCCTGTCCACCGGCATCGTCGCCCACTACTTCGGCGACAAGGCCGGCCTGCTCAACGCCGCGATGCGGCAGATCCTCAACGAACTGAAAGACGCCTTCGCCCAGTACCGCGCCAAGGCCGATGCAGATCCGCGGGCCCAGCTGCGCGCGCTGGTCGATGGCAACTTCGACCAGACCCAGACCAGCGGCCCGGCCATGCGCGTATGGCTGACCTTCTGGGCGGCGAGCATGCACCAGCCGGAACTGGCCCGCCTGCAGCGCATCAACGACCAGCGGCTGTATTCCAACCTGGCCCATCAGTTCCACCGCGCGCTGCCGGCCGAACGCGCCCGCGACGCCGCCCGTGGCCTGGCCGCGATGATCGACGGCCTGTGGCTGCGCGGCAGCCTGGTCGGCGGCCCGTTCGATACCGCGGCCGCCCGCGCGCTGGCCTACGCCTACATCGACTTCCAGCTGCAGCCCGAGGGCGTATAAGCAGCCTCAAGCCCTTCCCCCTTTGTATCCAGGAGTGCCCCCATGACCGCCCTGCCCGTCCAACAGCTCTACATCCACGGCCGACGCGTCGATGCCACCAGCGGCAAGACCTTCCAGTCCATCAACCCGGCCAATGGCCAGGTCCTGGCCGAGGTGCAGATCGCCAGCCAGGCAGACGTCGAGCGCGCGGTGCGCAGCGCGGCCGAAGGCCAGAAGGTCTGGGCGGCGATGACCGCGATGGAGCGCTCGCGCATCCTGCGCCGCGCGGTCGACCTGCTGCGCGAACGCAATGATGCGCTGGCCCAGCTGGAAACCCTGGATACCGGCAAGGCCCTGGCCGAAACCACCACCGTGGACATCGTCACCGGCGCCGACGTGCTGGAGTACTACGCCGGCCTGGCCACGGCCATCGAAGGCATCCAGCTGCCGTTGCGTGAATCGAGCTTCTTCTACACCCGCCGCGAACCGCTGGGCGTGGTGGCCGGCATCGGCGCCTGGAACTACCCGATCCAGATCGCGCTGTGGAAATCGGCCCCTGCATTGGCCGCGGGCAACGCGATGGTGTTCAAGCCCTCCGAAGTGACCCCGCTGACCGCGCTGAAGCTGGCCGAGATCTACACCGAAGCCGGCGTGCCGGACGGCGTGTTCAACGTCGTGCAGGGCCCGGGCGGCGAGATCGGCAACTGGCTCACCGAACACCCGGTGATCGAGAAGATCTCCTTCACTGGCGGCGTGGCCACCGGCAAGAAGGTGATGGCCGCCGCCGCGTCGTCGTCCCTGAAGGAAGTGACCATGGAACTGGGCGGCAAGTCCCCGCTGGTCATCTGCGATGACGCCGACCTCGGCCGCGCCGCCGACATCGCGGTGATGGCCAACTTCTTCAGCTCCGGCCAGGTCTGCACCAACGGCACCCGCGTGTTCGTGCCGCGCAGCATGCTGGCCGCGTTCGAGGCTGCCGTGGTCGAGCGGGTCAAGCGCATCCGCATCGGCGATCCGCAGGCCGCCGAGACCAACTTCGGGCCGATGGTCAGCTTCCCGCACATGGACAACGTGCTGCGCTACATCGACAGCGGCAAGGCCGAAGGCGCCCGCCTGCTGACCGGTGGCGGCCGCGCCACCGAGGGTGCGCTGGCCGAGGGCGCGTACGTGCAGCCCACCGTGTTTTCCGACTGCCGCGACGACATGAAGATCGTGCGCGAGGAAATCTTCGGGCCAGTGATGAGCATCCTGGCCTACGACGATGAAGACGAAGCGGTGCGGCGCGCCAACGACACCCCCTTCGGCCTGGCCGCCGGCGTGGTCAGCAGCGATATCAGCCGTGCCCATCGCATCATCCACCGCCTGCAGGCCGGCATCTGCTGGATCAACACCTGGGGCGAATCGCCGGCCGAAATGCCGGTGGGCGGCTACAAGGAATCCGGCGTGGGCCGCGAGAACGGCCTGTCCACACTGGGCCACTACACCCGCATCAAATCGGTCCAGGTGGAACTGGGCGACTTCGCCAGCGTGTTCTGAGCAGCGCGCCCCGACCGCAGGAGACAACCATGAGCACCACCCACGAGTACGACTACATCATCATCGGCGCCGGTTCGGCCGGCAACGTGCTGGCCACCCGCCTGACCGAAGACGCCGATGTGCGCGTTCTGCTGCTGGAAGCCGGCGGCCCCGACTACCGCCTCGATTTCCGCACGCAGATGCCGGCCGCACTGGCCTACCCGCTGCAGGGCAAGCGCTACAACTGGGCGTACAAGACCGACCCGGAGCCCTTCATGAACAACCGGCGCATGGACTGCGGCCGCGGCAAGGGCCTGGGCGGTTCCTCGCTGATCAACGGCATGTGCTACATCCGCGGCAACGCGATGGACTATGACAACTGGGCCAGCATGCCGGGCCTGGAAGACTGGACCTACCTGGACTGCCTGCCCTACTTCCGCAAGGCCGAAACCCGCGACATTGGCGCCAACGACTACCACGGCGACCAGGGCCCGCTGCAGGTCACCACGCCCAAGGCCGGCAACAACGAACTGTTTGCCGCCATGATCGAAGCCGGCGTGCAGGCCGGCTACCCGCGCACCGACGATCTGAACGGTTACCAGCAGGAAGGCTTCGGCCCCATGGACCGCACGGTCACCGCGAAGGGCCGCCGCTCCAGTACTGCGCGCGGTTATCTGGACCTGGCAAAGCCGCGCCCGAACCTGACCATCGTCACCCACGCCCTGACTGACCGCATCCTGTTCTCGGGCAAGCGTGCAGTGGGCGTGCAGTGGCTGCACAACGACCAGCCGCAGCGCGCCACTGCCCGCCGCGAGGTGCTGCTGTGCGGCGGCGCCATTGCTTCGCCGCAGATCCTGCAGCGCTCGGGCGTGGGCCCGGCCGACCTGCTGCGCAGCCTGGATATCGACCTGGTGCACCACCTGCCCGGCGTCGGCGCCAACCTGCAGGATCACCTGGAAATGTACCTGCAGTACGAATGCAAGAAGCCGGTATCGCTGGCGCCGGCGCTGAAGCTGTACAACCAGCCGGCAATCGGCGCGGAGTGGTTGTTCCTGGGCACCGGCATCGGTGCCAGCAACCAGTTCGAGGCCGGCGGCTTCATCCGCAGCGATGCCGAATTCGACTGGCCGAACCTGCAGTACCACTTCCTGCCGGTGGCCATCAACTACAACGGCTCCAACCCGATCAAGGCGCACAGCTTCCAGATGCACGTAGGCTCGATGCGCTCGCCCAGCCGCGGCCGCATCCACGTGCGTTCCAAGGACCCGCGCGAACATCCCAGCATCCTGTTCAACTACATGTCGCACGAGCAGGACTGGCGCGAGTTCCGCGCCGCCATCCGCATCACCCGCGAGATCTTCGCGCAGCCGGCGCTGGCCCCCTACAGCGGCCGCGAGATTTCGCCCGGCCGCGAGCTGCAGACCGATGCACAGATCGATGGCTTCGTGCGCGAGCATGCCGAGACCGCCTACCACCCCTCGTGCACCAACAAGATGGGTCATGCCGACGACCCGATGGCGGTGGTCGATGGCCAGGGCCGCGTGCATGGCCTGGACGGCCTGCGCATCGTCGATGCCTCGATCATGCCGCAGGTGGTGACCGGCAACCTCAACGCGCCGACCATCATGATGGCCGAGAAGCTGGCCGACGTGATCCGCGGCCGCCCCGCGCTGGCCCGCAGCACCGCCCCGTACTACCAGGCCAACGGCGCCCCGGTACGCCGCCAGCGCTGACGCAAAAAACCCGCCGGGCTCGGCCCCGCGCGGCCGCGCGGGGCCCGGGGGTGGGGGGCGGCGGGGCCGGGCCCG
>NZ_JACVUD010000059.1:0-26858 GCF_016624905.1 Stenotrophomonas sp. S49
TCCATGGCGCTCACGCCCCCGCAACCGGACCCACCCCGCCTTCGACAGTTGGCCGGTGGACAGTAGATCCACGCCATGCGTGGATGCTTTTCGAATTCAATTCGAATTCTTCGATTCCGATTGAGATTCATCCACGCATGGCGTGGATCTACCAGATCGCCGGAATCTGTCAGAGGTGGGGCGGTGTGGGTGGGCAGGACCGTTGGCGCCATGGATGGCGCCATCGAGCCCCCATGGATGGGTTTACGGCGTGTCCTGATCACCCACACCGCCCCGCCATCCCACGGAATGCACGGTTCTGACGTTGACGTTGCCGTTGCTTCAGTCGAGCAAGCTCGACTCTACCCAGACCGGCTCAACCCGCCATCACCGCTTCGATCTCGTCGGCGCTGCGCGCCAGGCCTTCGGTCAGCACGCGATGGCCGTCGTCGGTGATCAGCACGTCATCCTCGGTGCGGATGCCGATACCGCGCCAGCGCGGTTCCACGGTGGTGTCGTCCACGCCGATGTACAGGCCCGGCTCGATGGTGAAGGCCATGCCCGGTTCCAGCAGGCGCGATTCGCCGGCCAGCCGGTAGTCGCCCACATCGTGTACGTCCAGGCCGATCCAGTGCCCGGTCTTGTGCCGGTAGAAGCGCTGGTACAGCCCTTCGGCCAGGTTCTTTTCCAGCGTGCCCTTCAGCAGGCCCAGCCTCAGCAGGCCCTCGGTCAGGGTCTGCACGGCGGCCAGATGGCCGGTCTCGTAGGCCACGCCCGGGCGCGCCTGCGCCATGGCGGCGGCCTGCGCCTGGCCCACCAGATCGTGCAGCGCGCGCTGTTCGGCAGTGAAGCGGCCGTTCACCGGGAAGGTGCGGGTGATGTCGCTGGCGTAGCCGCGGTATTCGGCGCCTGCATCGATCAGCACCAGTTCGCCGTCGCGCGAGCGCGCGTTGTTGTCGCGGTAATGCAGGATGCAGCCGTTGCGACCGGCACCGACAATGCTGCAGTACGCGGGAACAGCATCGCTGGCGCGGAACACCCGCTCCAGTTCGGCCTGCAGTTCGTATTCGTGGATGCCCGCCTTGGCCGCGTGCATGGCCGCCAGGTGCGCACGTACGCTGATCTGCGCGGCATGCTGCATCAACGCCACTTCGGCACCGGATTTGAACAGGCGCTGCTCGTGCAGCAGGTGGCCCAGCTCCAGGAACTCGTGCGGCGGCTGCGCGCCGTGGCGTACCTGCGACCGCACGCGGTTCACCCAGCCGATCAGCTTCAGGTCGAAATCCGCTTCGCGGCCGAAGTGGTAATAGACGCGCGAGCGCCCTTCCAGCAGGCCGGGCAGGATGTCGTCCAGATCATCGATCGGGTAGGCATCGTCCATGCCGTAGTGCGCCACCGCCCCGTCCTGGCCCGCGCGGCTGCCATCCCACGCTTCGCGCTCGGCATCGCGCTCGCGGCAGAACAGGATGGCCTCGCCGTGGCGGCGGCCGGGAATCAGCACCAGCACGGCCTCTGGTTCCGGGAAGCCGCTCAGGTACTGGAAATCCGAATCCTGGCGGAACGGAAAATGGGTATCCAGGCTGCGCACCTTCTCCGAGGCCGCCGGCAGGACCAGGATTGCATCGTCGCCGGCCATGTCCATCAGCTGGCGGCGGCGGCGCTTGTACTCGCCGGCGGCAATGCCGGTGCGCTGCTTGATATCCATCAGTTCAGGCGCTGGCGGTGGCGCGCGGCCAGCACCACATCGCCGTGCAGCAGCAGCACCGCCACGCGGATGAATTCCTCGATTTCCGACAGCGCCTCGTCATCGTCCTCGCCGCCGGCCTCGAAATCCTCGCTGGAGGCACGCGCCAGGCTGGCCATGTCGGTCAGGGCTTCCTCGCCCTCTTCGGACAGGGTGGGACGGCGGCCGCCGCTGCCCAGGCCGAAGCCGCCCAGGAACGAGCGGGTCCAGCTGAACATGGCATCGGCCTGCGCGGCCACGTCGTCGCTGTCGGTCAGCAGCAGCTCGAAGGCGAAATCACGGTCTTCCAGCTGCTTGATGGTGGCTTCCAGCAGCTGCGCCAGCGCGCTGCCGGGGGCGACCGGGGCCAGGTTGTCGTCGGCCAGCACGCGGGCCAGCCAGTCGTTGCCGGGGGCGCCGCCGGCCGCCAGCCAGCCGCACAGGCCGCCATGCAGCTCGGCAGCGGTGGCGCCCAGGCCCAGTTCCTGGCTGGCGCGGGAAACGTCGTCGACGGAGGGAAGTTCGGTCATCGTGCGGCTCGTTCGTAAGGGAAACCCGGGGCGCGCACGCGCGCGCCCGTGAGCCTTGTAGTGTAGCAACCCAACCGGGTCGTCCTCGTGGCAGTCCGGCCCTGCTGCGACAACGCTTGACCGCCCTTACCCGGCTTGCCTATCGTGCGGCATGGAACCCGCCGACCCCCTTGCCCAGCTGCAGGCTTTTGCCGCCCGCGTGGAAGCGCTGCTGGAGCGCAACCAGCGCCTGGCCGAGGAGAACCGCAGCCTGCGCCACCAGCAGGAACAGCTGGTGGCCGAGCGGTCCACCCTGCTGGCCAAGAACGAACAGGCCCGCTCGCGGGTGGAAGCGATGATCAGCCGGCTCAAATCCCTGGAGCAGCACACATGAGCGCAGAACCGGTCAGTGTCCGCATCCTCGATCGTGAATACACCGTGGGCGTGGGCGGCGATGAACGCGACAGCCTGATGGCCGCCGCGCGCCTGCTGGATGCGCGCATGCGCGAAATCCGCGGCAGCAACCGCATGGCCGCCGTCGATCGGGTGGCGGTGCTGGCCGCACTGAACCTGGCCCACGAGCTGCAACTGCTGCGCGACGAGAACGCGCGCCAGGCGGTGGCCCTGCAGCAGACCCTGGCCGATCTGAACCGGCGCCTGGACCGCGCGATCGATAGCAGCGTGTGAGCAACGCGCACAACGCGTCTTCTCATATCTGAATTGGCACGGACTGTTGCCGACGAACGGCCTATCCACATCGTACTCGCTGGCTATAATGGCCACGCGTTCTCTGCGGTACTCGACGGCATGTGCAAACATTCGCCTTGTCCCTTAAGAACGACACCGGGAGCGCGACAGCGCCGGGAGTGCAGGTCCGCCTTGTAGCGGGAAGCCCGATGGTTCTCCAGCGTTCCCACTTGAGCCCCCGGGTTCAAGGTCGTTTCGCATGCATCGACATTGCGGAGAATGCAATATTCCAGCAAGGGCGGCGTCTTCGGGCGTCGCCCTTGTTCTTTCCGGCACAATGGCCGCTGTTTCCTGCCGCCACCTGCCATGACCGACCCGCGCCAGGCCCTGCGCCACGACCTGCGGCAACGCCGCCGCGCACTTTCCGCGCCCATCCGCATTGCGGCTGCCGAATCGCTGGCCGACGCCCTGCTGGCCCTGCCGTTCGCCCCGCGCGAAGGCGCCGTGGCCGGCTACTGGGCGCTGGATGGCGAGATCGCCCTGCACCGCTGGCAACTTCAGTTGCCTGACACCGTGGCCTATTGCCTGCCGGTGCTGGCCGGCGATGTGCTGCGCTTTGCGCCGTGGCGGCCGGGCCAGCCCTTGACCAGCAACCGCTACGGCATTCCCGAGCCCGATGTGGCCGTGGCCGACACCCTGGACGCCAGCCAGATGGCGCTGGTGGTCACCCCGCTGGTGGGCTTCGACGCGCAGTGCCGGCGGCTGGGCATGGGGGGCGGCTGGTATGATCGCAGCTTCGCCTTCCGCCACGACCGGCCGGCACCGCCCTGGCTGGTGGGTGCCGCGTTCGCTGCGCAGCAGGTCGAGTCCTTGCCGGTGGCGTCGTGGGACGTGCCGGTGGATGCGATCTGCACCGAAGACGGCACCCTGTTCCCCTCCGCTGCCCCCGTGAACGCATGACCGCCCGCAAGCGCTATTGGCTGATGAAGTCCGAACCGGACGCTTTTTCCATCGATGACCTGGCCAAGGTGAAGGTCGAGCCCTGGAACGGCGTGCGCAACTACCAGGCGCGCAACTTCATGCGCGATGGCATGCAGGTTGGTGACGGCATCCTGTTCTACCACTCCAATACCAAGGTGCCCGGCATCGTCGGCCTGGCCACGGTGGCCAGCCCGGCCTACCCGGACGACACCCAGTTCGACCCGGAATCGGACTACCACGACCCCAAGAGCACGCGCGAGAACCCGCGCTGGATGCTGGTGGACGTGGCCTTCGACCGCAAGCTGCCGCAGGTGATCGCGCTGGACGAGATCAAGCTGCACGCCGACGAACTTGGCGAAGGCTTCCCGCTGGTTGCCAAGGGCAACCGCCTGTCGGTGTTCCCGGTGACGGCCCCGCAGTGGAAGCTGCTGCTGTCGCTGGAAAAGAAATCCTGATTCCCTGCCTGAGAGTTTTCCCATGTCCGAAGCCAAGCGCCTGGCCGCTGAAAAAGCCATCGAATACGTCGAAGACGGCATGATCGTCGGGGTCGGCACCGGTTCCACCGTGGCCTACTTCATCGATGCGCTGGCCCGCATCCAGCACCGCATCAAGGGCGCGGTGTCCAGTTCGGAACAGAGCACCGCGCGCCTGAAGCAGCACGGCATCGAGGTGATCGAGCTGAACCACACCGGCAACCTGTCGCTGTACGTGGACGGCGCCGATGAGTGCGATCCGGGCAAGTGCCTGATCAAGGGCGGTGGCGCGGCGCTGACCCGCGAAAAGATCATCGCCGAGGCCAGCGAGCGTTTCGTCTGCATCGTCGATCCCAGCAAGCAGGTGCCGGTGCTGGGCAACTTCCCGCTGCCGGTGGAAGTGATTCCGATGGCGCGCAGCCTGGTGGCCCGACAGATCCGCGACATGACCGGCGGCCAGCCGACCTGGCGCGAGGGTGTGGTGACCGACAACGGCAACCAGATCCTGGACATCCACAACCTGCAGATCACCGACCCGGAAAAGCTGGAGCGCGAGCTGAACCAGCTGCCGGGCGTGGTCTGCGTGGGCCTGTTCGCGCGCCGCCGCGCCGATGTGGTGATTGTCGGCGGTGAACCGCCGGTCGTGCTCTGACCCCTGCGAAGGACCCTGACGATGTCGCTGTTGCGTTCGCTGCTGATGTTTCCCCTGCTGGCCCTGACCGGCTGTGCCACCGATGCCGCCCGCCACTGGGTGGAGCTGGACGGTGCCCGTTACAAGGTCGAGCTGGCCACCAACGATGACACCCGCGCCCGCGGCCTGATGTTCCGCGACCAGATGCCGGCCGACCACGGCATGCTGTTCGTGCACGAGCAGGAGGAGATGCAGGCGTACTGGATGAAGAACACCCGGATCGCGCTGGACATCCTGTACTTCGACAGCCAGCGCCGGCTGGTCAGCCAGCAGCGCGATGTACCGCCCTGCTCGGCCGGCGACCGCTGCCCGCCCTACCCCAGCAGCGGCCCGGCCCGCTACGTGCTGGAGCTCAATGCGGGCCAGGCGGAAAAGCTGAAGCTGAAGGACGGCACCGCACTGACCTTCGGCCCGGGCATCGAGAACTGAGGGACGGCCGGGCTGCGCCCGGCACCCGCCGAATCAACATCAACGTCAACGTCAACGTCAAATTCGTGCATTTCGAGGGATGGCGGGGTGGGTCCGGTGGCGGGGGACGGCGCAAGTACGTCCCTGTAGCCTTGGCCGCGGCATCCATGCCGCGGACACCCCCGCCACCGGACCCACCCCGCCTTCGACGGTTGGCCGCGATCTGTTGGAACGGCGCGGGGTCGGACCCCGTTGCTGCGCAACGGGCTCCGACCCCAGATTGATTTCGATATCTGATGGTAGATCCACGCCATGCGTGGATGGGGAACAACGACAGGCGGAATTCACGCCGCACCGCTTGAAACCGCCTGCGATTGCCGCCAGTCTGTGGCCATGCAGGACCGGATCACACTCCCCGACTGGGATGCACTGGCCGACCTCGATGACGAGGCGCTGCCACTGTTGCCGACCGCGCTGCTGATCGCGCGCGATGAATACCCCGATCTTCAACCCGGCGTGTACGAGGCGCTGGTGCAGAGCCATGTCGATCACCTGCGCGCCGAAGTGGACACGATCGAGCGCTGGCCGATGAAGATGGCTGCGGTGAACCGCCACCTGTTCGACGAGCTGGGTTACAGCGGCGACCACCAGCAGTACTACGACCCCCGCAACAGCTACCTCAACCAGGTGTTCGAACGGCGCCTGGGCAATCCCATCTCGCTGGCCCTGGTGCAGATGGAAGTGGCCCGGCGGCTGGGCATTCCGCTGGACGGGGTGTCCTTCCCCGGCCATTTCCTGGTGCGCCTGCCCGTGGACGACGGGGTGCTGGTGATGGACCCGTTCAATGGCGGTCGCCCGCTGGACGTGGACGAGCTGCGCGAACGCGCCAAGTCACACCTGGGCGGGCAGGCACCGGACGACCAGGTGCTGGCGCAGATCCTGGATCCGGCGCCGAGCCGGGCGATCCTGATCCGCATGCTGCGCAACCTGCATGGCGTCTATGCCGAAGCCGGCGAATGGGACCGTGCCGCGCGCAGTGCCGACCGCCTGCTGAAACTGGCCCCGGAACAGGACGATGCCCTGCGCGACCGTGGCCTGGCCTATCTGCAGCTGGAGTACCTGGCCGGCGCCCGGCATGACCTGGGGCAGTACCTGAAGCGCAACCCGGACGCCAGCGATGCGCAGTGGCTGCGCGAGAAGCTGATCGACCTGGGCGGGCCGATGCCGCGGTTGCATTGACCGGTAGCGCCGGGCCATGCCCGGCGGCCCCTGTATTCAATCGATCTCGACCATCTCGAAATCGTCCTTGGTCACCCCGCAATCGGGGCAGGTCCAGGTCTCGGGAATGTCCTGCCAGCGCGTGCCCGGGGCAATGCCCTCCTCCGGCAGCCCGTCCGCCTCATGGTAGATGAAGCCGCAGACCACGCACATCCAGGTGCGCAAGGTGGTGGGGGTGGCATCGCTCATCGGATAATCAACGCTGGATTCACTGGCCGTCATTGTCCCACCGCGGCCCTTCTACCGGTAGCCATCCATGAACGCAGCTTCCCCGGCGCCCCGCGGCGTCTACCTGATCACCCCGGACGAGGCCGATACTGCGCGCCTGCTGGCACGCACCGCGCCGCTGCTGGCCGCCGGCGCCACCTGGCTGCAGTACCGCAACAAGACCGCCAGTGATGCGCTGCGCCTGGAACAGGCCACCGCCCTGCAGGCGCTGTGCGCCGGACACGGCGTGCCGCTGATCATCAACGACGACCCGGCGCTGGCCCGGGCCGTGGGCGCGGCCGGCGTGCACCTGGGCGGCACCGACGGTGACATTCCCAGCGCGCGTGCCCTGCTCGGCCCGGCCGCCATCATCGGTGCGTCCTGCTATGACCAGGTGGCCAACGCCGAAAAGGCCGTGGCCGCCGGCGCCAGCTACGTGGCCTTCGGCGCCTTCTTCCCCACCACCACCAAAATCACCAACAGCCGCGCCCACACCGACCTGCTGCGGCAAACCGCCGCACTGGGCGTGCCGCGGGTGGCCATTGGTGGCCTGACCCCGGACAATGTGGGTCCCATCATCGACGCCGGCGCCGACCTGGTGGCCGTGGTCAGCGGCATCTATGCCGCACCGGACCCGGTCGCGACCCAGCGCGCCTTCCTCGCCCAGTTCGCGTAATGCCCAGGAAAGCCCCATGAACCACGACCAGTCCCACGCCCTGTTCTCCCGCGCCCAGCAACTGCTGCCGGGCGGCGTCAATTCGCCGGTGCGCGCGTTCAAGTCGGTGGGCGGTGAACCGTTCTTCGTCGAACGCGCCGACGGCGCCTACCTGTACGACGTGGACGGCAACCGCTACATCGACTACGTGGGCTCGTGGGGCCCGATGATCGTCGGCCACAACCACCCGGCCGTGCGCCAGGCGGTGAAGCGGGCGATCGACAACGGCCTGTCCTTCGGCGCGCCGTGCGCGGCCGAAGTGGCCATGGCCGAGACCATCACCCGGCTGGTGCCGTCGTGCGAAATGGTGCGCATGGTCAATTCGGGCACCGAAGCCACGCTGTCGGCCATCCGCCTGGCGCGCGGCGCCACCGGCCGCAACCGCATCGTGAAGTTCGAAGGCTGCTACCACGGCCATGGCGATTCGTTCCTGGTCAAGGCCGGCAGCGGCATGCTGACCCTGGGCGTGCCGACCTCGCCGGGCGTGCCGGCGGGCCTGAGCGAACTGACCCTGACCCTGCCCTATAACGATTTCGAAGCGGCCACCGCGCTGTTCGAGGCGCAGGGCAGCGAGATCGCCGGCCTCATCATCGAACCGGTGGTGGGCAACGCCAACTGCATTCCGCCGCGCGAGGGCTACCTGCAGCACCTGCGCGCGCTGTGCACGCAGCACGGTGCGCTGTTGATCTTCGATGAAGTGATGACCGGTTTCCGCGTGGCCCTGGGCGGCGCGCAGGCGCACTACGGCATCACCCCGGACCTGACCACCTTCGGCAAGATCATCGGCGGCGGCATGCCGGTGGGTGCCTATGGTGGCCGCCGCGACCTGATGCAGCAGATTGCACCGGCCGGCCCGATCTACCAGGCCGGCACGCTCAGCGGCAATCCGGTGGCGATGGCCGCCGGCCTGGCCATGCTCGACCTGGTATCGCAGCCGGGCTTCCATGCCGACCTGGCCGAGCGCACCGCGCGCCTGTGTGCCGGCCTGGAAGCAGCGGCCGCCGAAGCCGGCGTGGCGGTGACCACCACCCAGGTGGGCGCCATGTTCGGTCTGTTCTTCACCAGCGAAAAGGTGGAGACCTATGCCCAGGCCACGGCCTGCGATATTCCGGCGTTCAACCGATTCTTCCACGCCATGCTGGACCAGGGCGTATTCCTGGCGCCGTCGGCGTACGAAGCCGGGTTCATGTCCAGCGCGCACGACGATGCGGTGATCGAGGCGACGCTGGCCGCCGCGCGCGTGGCGTTCAAGGCCGCCAAGGGGTAAGCGGCCTCCGGGGGAGCCAACCTTGGTTGGCTCCCTTGGGTACCCATCCACGCATGGCGTGGATCTACCTGGGCCTGGTTGGCACGCGTGCAGTCGAGCATGGCTCGACTCTACAAACGGCATCAACCGAAGACGAAGCTGCCCTTCATCATCGCGAAGTGCCCCGGGAACGAGCAGAAGAAGGTGTAATCACCGCCCTTCTGCAGGCCCTTGGTGGAAAACCGCACGCGCGTTGTCTCGCCGCCACCGATCACCTTGGTATGCGCCAGCACCCGCTTGTCGGCCTTGGGCAGGTAGCTGTCGGCCAGACTCATGCGCATGCCAGCCAGGGCCACCGGCTGGTAATCGGCCGTGCGGGTCAGCACCCAGTTGTGGCCCATGGCGGTGGCCGCCAGCTTGCCGGTGTGGCGCAGGGTCAGATCCACTTCGCTGCAGTCGGCAGCCACCTTGATCTGCCGGCTGCTGAAGGTCATCTGGTCGGTGCTGTCGATGCTGACCGCACACACCCGCGCCATTGCCGCCGGTGCGAACAGCAGCGCACCCAGTCCAATTGCCACGCCCCAAGGCTTCATCAATGCGTCTCCTGCAAAGTCGCCTTCATTCTAGGCAGTGACCGCGCCCACTGGCTGCGACAGGGTGTCGCATGCGGTGCGCAGGCTCAGGCATGCTGCAGGCATGGACATACGACTGTTGCTGCTGGATGTGGATGGCGTGCTGCTGCAGTACCAGCGCGCGCAGCGCGTGCTGTACCTGGCGCAGGCCTTGCAGCGCAGTACCGCGCAGGTGCAGGCCGCGTTGTTCGATAGCGGGCTGGAAACCGCCTACGACGCGGGACAGGTCAGCACCGATGACTATCTGGCACAGCTCGGCCACGCACTGGGCGCCCCGGTGGATGTGCCGACCTGGATCGCCGCACGCCGGGCCGCGTGCCGGCCGCAGGCGGCAGTGGTGCAGCGCTTGCTGGCCTTGGACGACGGCCTGCCGCTGGCGGTGCTGACCAATAACGGGCCGCTGATGGCACAGGTGCTGCCGGAACTGCTGCCGGACCTGCACGCGCGCCTGCAGCCGCGCGTGCTGTGCAGCGGCATGCTGGGCGGCCGCAAGCCGGACCCGGCGGTGTTCAAGCGCGCATTGCAGCGGCTGGATGCCGATCCAGGCCACACGCTGTTCGTCGATGACCTGTTCGTCAACGTGCGCGGCGCACGCGCAGCCGGGCTGCATGCCGAAACCGTTCGCGACGGGCGCGGGCTGGGGAAGGTGTTGAAGCGCTACCAGGTCAGGTAGCGCCGGGCCATGCCCGGCGTCCCTGTACCGCTGCGCTCGCCGGGCATGGCCCGGCGCTACCCGATCAGCGCGCGGCGACGAACGCGGCGATGGCCGCGCGCAGGCGCTTCAGGCCTTCGGCCACTTCTTCATCGGTGATGTTCAGCGACGGCACGAAGCGCAGCACGTCCGGGCCGGCCTGCAGGGTCAGCAGGCCCTGGTCGGCGGCGTGGTCCAGGATGGCACCGGCCTGGCCGGCGAAATCCTTGTTCAGCACGGCGCCCAGCATCAGGCCACGGCCGCGCACATCGCTGAAGATGTTGAACTCCTCGTTGATGCGGGCGAACCCATCGCGCAGCGCCTTCGACTGGCGGCTGACGTTGGCGGCGATCTCGGCCGAACCCAGCTTGCGCAGCGCCACCCGCGCCACCGCAGCGGCCAGCGGGTTGCCACCGAAGGTGGTGCCGTGGGCACCGAACTGCATGGTTTCGGCCACCTTCGGGCCGGCCAGCATGGCGCCGATCGGGAAGCCGCCACCCAGCGCCTTGGCCAGGGTGACCATGTCCGGCACCACATCGTCCTGCCAATGCGCGAACAGGGTACCGGTGCGGCCCATGCCGGCCTGGATCTCGTCCAGCACCAGCAAGGCGTTGTGCTGGTCGCACAGCTCGCGCACGCGCTTGAGGAAACCGGACTTGGCCGGCATCACCCCGCCCTCGCCCTGGATCGGCTCGAGCATCACCGCGGCCACGTCGCCGGCGGCCATCGCGGTTTCCAGCTGCACTTCATCGTTGAAATCGATGTAGCGGAAGCCACCGGGCAGCGGCTCGTAGCCTTCCTGGTACTTCGGCTGGGCAGTGGCGGTCACCGCGCCCAGGGTGCGGCCGTGGAAGCTGCCGCGGAAGGTGATGATGACGCGCTTGTCGGCCGGGCGACCCTGGCTGGACGCCCACTTGCGCACCATCTTGATCGCCACTTCATTGGCTTCGGCGCCGGAATTGCACAGGAACACGCGCTCGGCGAAGCGGCTGGCCTTCACCAGCTCTTCGGCCAGGTGCAGCGGCGGTGCGCTGTAGAACACGTTGCTGGTGTGCCAGAGCTTGCTGGCCTGCTCCACCAGGGCGGCGGTCAGGTCCGGGTCGTTATGGCCCAGACCGCATACGGCAATGCCGGCGGCCAGGTCGATGAATTCACGACCCTGGCTGTCCCACACGCGGGCGCCCTGGCCTCGCTCCAACACCACCTGGCGGGGCTTGTAGACCGGCAGGTAGTAGTGCGAAAGGGAGATCAGCGGATCGGTAGCGGCGGTCATGGCAGTGGGCAGGATTCAGGAACCCCCATTCTCGCCCCCCAGCCCCTGCGGCACAATGCACTGATGCGACCGTTTTCCGCCCCCCAACTGAACCCCGCCACCGCGTCCGGCTGGCGCCGCACCTGGTTCGACATCATCTACCGGCACGACACCCGGCCCTCGCGCAACTTCGACCTGATCCTGGTGGTGGCGATCATCGCCAGCATCCTGGTGGTGATGATCGACAGCGTGCAGCACCTGCACGTGGCCTGGGCCGATGGGCTGTACGTGATCGAATGGGTGTTCACCGCCCTGTTCACGATCGAGTACCTGTTGCGCCTGGCGGTGGTGAAACGCCCGCTGCGCTATGCGGTCAGCATCTGGGGGATCATCGACCTGCTGTCGATCCTGCCCGCCTATCTGTCGCTGTTCGTGCCCGGCGCGCAGAGCCTGCTGGTGGTGCGTGCGCTGCGCATCCTGCGCGTGTTCCGCATCCTGAAGCTGACCCGCTACATCGAAGAAAGCGGCATCCTGCTGCAGTCGCTGTGGCGCAGCCGGCGCAAGATCCTGCTGTTCCTGTTCACGGTCATCACCATCACGATCATCGCGGGCACCCTGATGTACGTGATCGAAGGGCCCGAGCACGGCTTCAGCAACATCCCGGCCAGCATGTACTGGGCGGTGGTGACCATGGCCACGGTCGGCTTCGGCGACATCGTGCCGCAGACCGTGCTGGGCCGTTTCGTCACCTCCGTGCTGATCCTGATCGGCTACAGCATCATCGCCGTGCCCACCGGCATCTACACCGCCGAACTGGCCAGCAGCATGCGCGAAGCCGAACTGGCCGCGCGCCGCGACGCTCGCGGCTGCCCGCACTGCGGGCTGGAAGGCCACGAACCCGATGCGCGGCATTGCCGCCGTTGCGGCAGTGCCCTGCCGGATACCTTCAAGTAGATCCACCCCATGCGTGGATGCACCCGTCAATGCATGCGGTTGCTGGTGGTCACCAAGTCGTTGTACGCGTCGAAGATGTCCGACTGCGCGCCTTCCGGGGCCGAGGTGAGCCAGCTGCCCGACGCCTTGCGCTCGGCGGCCAGGGCTTCGGCGCTGATCGGCTTGCCCTGCTCGATGCGTTCGATGCCACGGCCGGCCTTGCGGATCAGCATGTCGGCCGAGCGCTGCACATGGCCCCACATCGGATCGTCCTTGCCGATGCCGGCGGCCTGCATTTCCTTCACCAGCGCCTCGTAATCCGCCAGGCGCGTGCGCAGCGCGGCGACGTCCGGCGTTTCTTCCTGGAAGGCCACCGCAAGCTGCTTGCCGTCGCCGACCAGGCGCAGGTGGTAGTACGCCGGCGAACGGCCCTCGCTCGCTTCGATCTGCTTCAGCTGCGCGGCACGGCGGTCTTCCTCGTTCTTTTCCAACGCCACGTCCAGTGCGTCGCTGGCCTTGAAGAAGGCTGCGTAGGCCTGCATCAGCGGTGCGTGCTGGCTGCGCATGCCTTCGCCGCCATCGCGACGGAACTCCTCGCGGCTGAAGTAGCCATCGGCCTGCTCGATCTTCGCGTACAGGGCCTGGAATGCCTGCTGGTAGTCACGCATCGGCGCATCCATCGGCATCGCCGGCGTCATCGCCAGCGCGTCGGTCAGCGGCTGGCCGCAGTACTCCACGCGGTGCGACAACACCTTGCCCGGCGAGCGAGGCTGCGCTTCCTTGCCGGTCGGGCCGGCCTCGACATCCTTGATCCAGCCGGTGTACGTCTCGAAGCCCTCGTGGATGGGCTGCTCGACGCCGTTGTAGCACTCGATATAGGCGTTGACCTTGGCCAGGCTGGGATCGGCCAGCGACAGGCCGGTGGACTTGTTGCAACCGGCCAGGCCGGCCACGGCGCCCAGCAGCAGCAGCACCGGCAGTACACGTACAGAAGCGTTCACTTCGGTACCTTGCATGCAGAAGACAGGGCGCATTACTGGCGGTTGCTCTGGAAGACCAGCGCGTTGTATTCCTGCATCAGCTTGCCCGGCGAGCCTTGCGGCGCCATTGATGGCGAATCAAGCATGCCGCGCTCGAACCGGCTGTAGGCCCTCTTCTCGCTGACACGCTGCAGTCGTTCCTTGCCCTGGCGGCGGAAGTTCTCCGCCTCGCGCTCGAAGCCTTCCCAATCGGATTTGCCGGGCTCCTGATCTGCCACCTTGGCATGCGCTTCGTCTGAAATGCGGTTGAATGCGTCCAGACGGTCCTGCGCCTTGGCCGTGTCGAACGCATCCTGCGTCATCAGTTCCACGATGGCCTTGGCTTCCAGCATCATCGCCAAGCGGTAGTATTCGCGGGTGCGGCCTTCGGCCTGCTCCAGCACCTTCAGCTGCTCGCGCTGCGCGGCATCGTTCTGGCGTTCGAGTTCAGCGTTGAACTGCTGGCTCGCTGCGACAAACTGCTTGAACGCGGCCATCAGCGGGCCGTGCATCTGCTTGCCGTTGGCAAACTGGTCGTCTTCGTAATCCTGCCGCTCGTAGTAGTCGTGGGCCTCCTTGCTGACCGGCGCCAGCGCCTTCAGCGCCTGCTGGTAGCGGCCGGCAACCTCATCGAGCTCGGCCAGTGCGGGTTTGGCCGCGATCGCTTCCGTCACCGGTGCGTCGCACTGCTTCATGTCGTAATCGCTAATCTCGAAGGGCCCGTACATGCTCGATTCGCGACCGGTCGGGCCTGCGTCGACATCCTTGATCCAACGCGTATAGGACTGGATGCTGTCATGCGTTTTTGAATCCAGTGCGTTGAAACAGCCGATGTAGGCGTTGAGCTTGGCGGTCAACTGCTGCTGCGCGTCCACGGCAGCCGTCGCACCGCGCTGCTCGGCCGAGCCCGTCGAGGCCGGGTCGCCGGCAGGTGCATTGCCGCAGGCAGACAAGGCAAGCGCGAGCGCAGCAGCCAGCACGGTGGAAGAAAGAATACGGGGCATGTGGACCTTCCTTGAAAACGATTACAGCCGCGTATTCTAGCCGAGCCCGCCGTGATGGCCGACTCAATCCGGCAGTGCTTCTACCGCAGTCAATCCAGGAACAGGTCTGGCAGCAGCGGGCGCGACGCGTCCACGGCGTACCCGGACAGATCGGTCACCCCGGCTTCGCCCAACACCTCGTCATCGATCAGGAAGCGGCCATGGAAACCGGCGGCCTCGCGCACCAGCACCGCGTGCGCGGCATCGGCCATGATCTGCGGCGTGCGGCAGCCGGCCGCATCCACACCGGGGATCATGTTGATCGCATCGGTGGCGATGACCGTACGCGGCCACAGCGCGTTGACCGCCACGCCCTGCGGGCCGAACTCCGCAGCCAGGCCGAGGGTGACGAAGCTCATGCCCATCTTGGCCAGCGTGTAGCCGGTATGCGGGCCCCACCACTTCGGTTCCAGGCTGGGCGGCGGCGCAAGGGTGAGGATGTGCGGATTGGGCGCCTGCAGCAGGTACGGCAGGCAGGCCTGCGCGCACAGGAAACTGCCGCGCGAGTTGACCTGCTGTATCAGGTCGAACCGCTTCATCGGCGTATCCAGCGCGCCGCGCAGCCAGATCGCGCTGGCGTTGTTGATGAGGATGTCGATGCCACCGAAGGTATCCACCGTCGCGGCCACGGCCGCCTTCACCTGGTCCTCTTCGCGGATGTCGCACTTCAGGGCGAGGCCCTGGCCGCCGGCCGCGGTCACGGCTTCGGCGGCGCTGTGGATGGTGCCCGGCAGCTTCGGGTTGGGCACCGACGATTTTGCGGCGATGGCCACGTTGGCGCCGTCGCGCGCCGCGCGCAGTGCGATGGCCAGGCCGATGCCACGCGAGGCACCGGTGATGAAAAGGGTTTTACCCTGCAGACTGCCCACGTTCCACACTCCAGCGTATGCAATGAGCCGCTAGTATGCCGCGCCGACGCGGAGTTCACCGCGCGTTGACGATACTAGTGGCCCGGTCACACGCACGAGGTACACGCCATGCGCCGTTCCCGCCTGCTGCTGCCTGCCCTGGGCCTGGCCCTGCTCACCGCCTGCCAGGGCCGTGCGCCGGAACCCGGCACCGAACCCGCCACGGGTGATGCGCCCGCCGCCAACAAGGCCGCCGATGGCTCACTGCGCTGGAGCGAGTCGGTGGTCTGGGATGGCGACCTCAACGCATGCCGGCAGGGCGAGAACAGCGCAACGCGCGAGTGCCTGGCCGAGACGATGAAGTCCGCCGGCGCCAGCGCCGATGCCGTGGCCGCTGCAGACCAGCTGTCCACCGGCGGCGAGTTGGCCTACGTGACGGCCTGGCATGAACACGATGGCCTGGGCGTGGCCACGGTGGAGTATCCGTTCCGCGCCAACACCAACGAGGGCACGCGCCTGGTGGATGCCGGCGGCAAGCGCATCGATGTCGACGCGGTGCAGCTGGACGACACCCTGCGCGCCGACCCGGGGGTACAGGCGGTGCTGGCCGCGCATCCGCAGGCCACGCCGTTCGCGCCCGCACAGGCAGCAGGCACGGCACCGCTCGATGGCGGCGGCATCCGCCTGCTGTACCGCACGCCGCTGCGCGACTGCCATGCCTGCCCGGATGTCGGCCAGCTGCAGATCGGTTATGACTTCGACGGCAAGCGCAATTTCATCGGCCAGCAGGTGGTGCCGGCGGCGCCGTGATGCCGTAACGCTGCGCGCCGCCGGGCTTGGCCCGGCGCTACCGATCCGCAACATACCTTTCAGATAGCGCTTGGCCATGCCCGGCGGCGCGGTATTGAATCAGCGGTACGACTGCACCTGGTTCTTCAGCAGATGCGGCACGATCCATCGATGCACCGGCGCCACCGGCAGCATGTAGATCCGCCCAAACGCATTGTGGGTATGCACCACGGTGGTCACTTCCAGAACATCATCGTGCCACTGCAGGGCCAGCTGCACACGCAGGTGGCGGTCGTTGTCTTCCAGCACGATGGCATCCTCATCCAGCGACTGCAGGGTGAAGATGCCCAGCCGCTGGCCCGGTCGCGGCGCGGGGGTGTCCTGCACCGCGCGCAACGAGCCCAGGTCCTTCATGCCGAGCAGGCGCATGCCGCGGTTGCGCAGCGCCATCAGGCCATCGAACCAGCCGGGAATGGTCGTGGCCATATCGCGGTAGGCCTGCAACGCGCTGCGGTCGTTGCGACGGGTATGGGCCTGGCAGGCGTGCACGAAGCTGGCACCGGGCAGCTGCGCGCGCAGCACGCTGGCCACACTCGGCGGCGCGGTCACCACCTGCGCGGCGGTCACGGCTTCGGCCCCTGCCCTTCGTTGTCTTCCCAATGCAGGATGCGGCGGGTCACGAAGCGGTAGACCGGCTTGCCGGTGGCGAACCACAGTTCGCGTACCCACGAGGTGCGCTTGAGCACGCGCCTCTCCACCGGTGTAAGCGACTCGCGGCAGTACATGCGCTTGTGCTTGAGCAGGTGGCGCAGGTCTTCGCGGGCCAGCAGGCGCATCCAGCGCGAGCGTGGGTGGCCGATCACCGCCAGCTGGAAGTCGATCAGCGCCGGGCGGCCGTCCTGGGTCACCAGCCAGTTCGCTTCCTTGGCCAGATCGTTATGGGCCACGCCGCGCTGGTGCAGCTGCTGCAGCAGGCGGCGCGCGGCACGGAACCAGGCCACATCGCCGCGCGGCGGGCGCTGGTACATGGCATCGCCAGCCATGAAGCTTCGGTCGAGGTGGCGGCCATCCCACTCCAGCAGCTGCGGCACGTCGGCCATGCCCTCGATATGTCGCAGCGCGCGTGCTTCGCGGCGGGCCAGCCACCACGCCGGCACGCGCAGCCACAGCGGCGTTGCGCCCAGGTCGCGGCGTACGAAGGGGCCCTGCGGCCCCTGCACAAGCAGGATGCGGCCGAAGCTGTCGGCCTTCAGGGCATGCGTTGGAGCGTCGGTCGAGTGCGGCATGCGCCCATTCTAGGCGATGGCGCCGGTTGCAAACGGTCACCAAGCGGCTGGGAACCAGTCACCTTCACGCCTCTATAATCGTGCAATGGACTCTTCATGGATCGACGCCACGCTTGCGTGGATTGCCGCTCACCCCGTATTGGCGGGTGCGGTCATTTTTCTGATCGCCTTCTGCGATGCGGTCATCATTCTGGGCGCGATCGTGCCGGCGCTGCCGTTGCTGTTCGCGGTGGGTGTGTTCATCGGCCTGGGGCAGATCTCAGGGCCGTATGCGGTGGCGGCGGCGGCACTGGGCGCCTTCGCCGGTGACGGCATCAGCTACTGGATCGGCCGCCGCTGGGGCGATCGCCTGCGTGGCGTGTGGCCCTTCAGCCGCTACCCACAGTTGCTGGATCGCGGCGAGAACCTGTTCCGCCGCAATGCGTTCAAGAGCATCCTGGTGGCCCGCTACGTCGGCGCGATCCGGCCGTTCGTGCCGGCCATCGCCGGCATGATGAACATGCCGGCCAGCCGCTACGTGCAGGCCAGCGGCATCGCCAGCATTTCCTGGGCACTGCTGTTCCTGGCGCCCGGCTGGGTGCTGGGTGAAGCCTATGACGCGGTGGCCGCCGTCGCCGGCCGGCTGGTGGTGGTCATCGGCCTGCTGGTGGTGCTGATGGGCGTGGTCTGGGCGCTGGTGCTGTATGGCTACCGCTGGTCGGCCGCGCGCATGGACCACTGGCTGGCCCGTCTGCTGGACTGGTCCAACCGCCACCCCACCCTGGGCCGCTACACCGTGGGCGTGCTCGACCCCAAGCGCCGCGAATCGGTGCCGCTGGCCATGCTGGCGCTGATGCTGCTGGTGCTGGGCTGGGGCTGGTTCGCGCTGTTGACCGTGGTGGTGGCGCATGGCGAACCGTTGGCCGTCGATCTGTGGGTGCACCAGGCCATGCTGGCGCTGCGCAACCCGTTGGCCGACTACCCGATGGCGGCACTGGCTTCACTGGGTGCCTGGCAGGTGCTGCTGCCGGCCACCGCCGCCGGCATGGGCTACCTGGTGTGGCGCCGGCGCTGGATGGCCGCCGCGCACTGGCTGGCGGCGCTGGCCTTCGGCCTGGCCCTGACCATGCTGCTTGGCGCCACAGTGGACGTGGTGCGCCCGCTGGATGCCAGCAGTGGCTTCGGCTTCCCGTCGGTGTCGGTCACCATGGCCACCATCACCTTCGGCTTCTTCGCCGTGCTGATCGCACGCGAAATGCCCGGGCGCACGCGCGTGTGGCCCTACCTGGTGTCGGGCATCGTGGTCAGCCTGATCGGCTTTGCCCGCCTGTACCTGGGCGCGCACTGGCTGAGCGATGTGATCGGCGGCATGTTGTTCGGCACGTTCTGGCTGCTGGTGCTGGGCATTGCCTACCGCCGCCGCTTCAACCGCTCGTTCTGGGTGAAGCCGGTGGCCTGGCTGTTCTATGGCGTATTCGCGCTGGCAGCCATGTGGTACGCGCCGCGCAATATTCCGGTGAAGCTGCAGCGCTTTGAACCGGCGCTGCCGGCACCGCTGGCGATGGATCGGCAGGCCTGGTGGCAACAGAGCTGGGCGACACTGCCGGCGCGCCGCAATGAATTCGACGATGACCAGCGCTGGCCGCTGGATGTGCAGGTGGCTGGCCCGCTGGCACCGCTGCAGGCCCAGCTTGAAGCCCGCGGCTGGCAGGTGCAGGCCCAGGCCGGCTGGGAAGAAGCGCTGCTGATGCTGGACAAGAACACCGGTGCCGAGCAGCTGCCGGTGCTGCCGGCCACGCTGGATACGCGGGTGGAAGCGCTGTTGATGGTGCGCCAGGGCGCGCGCCCGGATGAGCGCTACGTGCTGCGCCTGTGGCCGGCGCCGATGCAGCTGCAGCCCGGCGCGGTGCCGCTGTGGCTGGGCAGTGCGCAGACGCTGCGCTATGAACGGCACTTCGAGTGGATCGGCATGTGGCACCCGGTGCGCGGCGTCGATCCGGCGTTCAACGCGGTGAAGGACGCCGTGCAGGGCCTGCCGCAGCGCGAGGACGTGCACAGCGAAACCGGGCTGCCGGTGTTGAGGGTGCAGACGCAGCCGTGATGGAGCCGCCGGGCATGGCAAAGCGTGCGCACCAAGGTGCGCACCTACCAAATGCAGGGCGTTACGGCATCCAGCCCAGCAGCTGCTGCAGGCGCTGGTGCGGGTCGTCCAGCTGCAGCAGCTGCAGGCGCTGCTGTTCGGCCAGCGGCAACAGTTCGGCCAGGCGCCAGCCCACCCAGCTGGCCTGGTCAAGCAACGCCGGCGTGGCCGGCGCATAGGCCTCGCCGGCCTGTTCGATGATGTGCCCCAGCACGGTGGCCAGCAGCGCGTGCTGCGGCCGCAGCTCGTCGTCGGGATCCTCGTCGCACCAGCGCACGTCGGCCACCACCAGGCCGTTGTCGCGCACCCGCGTGCGCTCGACATGGAAGCGGCGGGTGCCACGCAGCCGCAGCTGCAGCACGCCATCGGCGCCCACGTCGAAATCCTCGATGCGCACCTGCACGCCGTAGGCGGCCGGGGTGGCCGGCTCACCCACTTCCTGGCCGTCCAGGATCAGGCACACGCCGAAGCCTTCGCCGCTGCGCCCACAGTCGCGCACCAGGTCCAGGTAGCGCCGTTCGAACACGCGCAGGCCCAGCACCGCGCCCGGCACCAGCGCGGTGTGCAGCGGGAACAGCGGCAGCGCGGTATCGGCGCTCATCGGCCCTGCAGCGCGGCCAGCAGCCGGCGCGGCGCGGCGTCGAAGCCGCCGTTGGACATGAACACCACGTGGTCGCCGCTGCGCACGTCGGCCTGCAGGCGGGCCAGCAGCGCGTCGGTATCGGGCACCGCGTGCGCGGTGCCGCGCACCGCGGCGATCACCGCGGCGGCGTCCCAGGCCAGTTCCGGGCGGTGCAGGAACACCACTTCGTCGGCCAGCGCCAGCGACGGCGCCAGCGCCTGCGCATGGGCGCCCAGCCGCATCGAATTGCTGCGCGGTTCCATGGCCACCACGATGCGTGCATCGCCGACCTTGGCGCGCAGGCCTTCAAGGGTGGTGGCGATCGCGGTCGGGTGGTGGGCGAAATCGTCGTAGATGGTGATGCCGTCGTAGCTGCCGATCACTTCCATGCGGCGCTTGACGCTGCTGAAGCGCGCCAGGGCCGGAATGACCTCGGCCGGGGCCACGCCCACGGCATGCGCGGCGGCCAGCGCGGCCAGCCCGTTGAGCACGTTGTGGCGGCCCAGCAGCGACCAGTGCACATCCCCCAGCGCTTGGCCGCAGTGGTGCACGCGGAAGGCACTGCCATCGGCGGCCAGCAGTTCGGCATGCCATTCCAGCGACGGGTCGAAGCCGAAGCGCTCGACCGGGGTCCAGCAGCCCATCGCCAGTACTTCGGCCAGGTAGCGGTCCTCGCCGTTCACGATCAGGCGACCGCGCGCGGGCACGGTGCGCACCAGGTGGTGGAACTGGCGCTGGATCGCGGCCACGTCGGGGAAGATGTCGGCGTGGTCGTACTCAAGGTTGTTGAGGATCGCCACCAGCGGCCGGTAATGCACGAACTTGCTGCGCTTGTCGAAGAAGGCGGTGTCGTACTCGTCCGCCTCGACCACGAATTCGCGGCCCTGGCCTACCCGCGCCGATACGCCGAAATCTTCGGCAACGCCGCCGATCAGGAAGCCCGGCGCGCGCCCGGCGCTTTCCAGCAGCCAGGTGAGAATGGTGGTGGTGGTGGTCTTGCCGTGGGTGCCGGCCACGGCCAGGGTGTCGCGGCCCGGCAGCACCTGTTCGGCCAGCCACTGCGCGCCGGAGATGTAGCGCTGGCCCTGGTCCAGCACCGCTTCCACGGCCGGGTTGCCGCGCGACAGGGCATTGCCCACCACGACCTGGTCGGTGCCCGCAGGCACGCTGTCGGCCCGGTAGCCCTGGTCCAGGGTGATGCCCAGCTGTTCCAGCTGGGTGGACATGGGCGGGTAGATGGCCTGGTCGCTGCCGCTGACCGCATGGCCCAGCTCCCGCGCCAGCGCGGCCACGCCGCCCATGAAGGTGCCGGCGATTGCAAGGATATGTACGTTGCTCATGAGCGGGGATTGTGACCGATCACGGCTGTATCGGGCCATTGTCAGCATCAGGGTCAGACAAGTCCTACATCCACTATGAGAAAAGTCCAATCGTCTGTCGGGGAATTCCTGATAGCGATGTTATGTGAACCCGTACACAATTCAGTACGCCAGCCGCAGTACCCGAACCGGTCCTACTCCCCAAGAGGCCATCCCCAAGGGAGCTCATGCTGCGGGGCCTTGAGCAAGCCTTCCGCTGGCGCCTATGAAACGACACAGGCCTGATCCGCAAGGATCAGGCCTGTGTTTTTGTACCCGAAGGGGCCGGCGGCATGGCCGGCCCGACGGTTTCAGTGCTGGATCGCCGCCAGGATGCGGGCTTCGATCTCGTCCAGCTCGCCCACGCCATCGACGCGGGCCAGGGTGCCACGGCCGGCGTAGAAGTCGACCACCGGGGCGGTCTGGTCGTTGTAGACCTGCAGGCGCTGGCGCACCGATTCGGGGTTGTCGTCGGCGCGGCCCTGCTCCTGGGCACGGCCGGCAATGCGCTCGACCAGCAGCTCGGTGGCCACGTCCAGCTGCACCACGGCGTCCAGCGGCTTGCCGATCTTGGCCAGCAGGCCGTCCATCGCATTGGCCTGGGCCACGTTGCGCGGGTAGCCGTCCAGGATGAAGCCCTTGGCGACATCGGCCTGGGTCAGGCGCGACTCGAGCATGCCCAGCAGGATGTCGTCCGATACCAGGTTGCCGGCATCCATCACCGCCTTGGCCTGCTTGCCCAGTTCCGAGCCCGCGGCGATTTCAGCGCGCAGCATGTCACCGGTCGAAATGTGGGCGATGCCCAGCTTTTCCTTCAGGCGCGTCGCCTGCGTCCCCTTGCCCGAACCGGGCGGTCCCAACAGAACCAATCGCATTGACCTGACTCCAACGTGTTGAAAACAAAGAAGGTTCGCGCACCGGACGGGCCGGTATCGCTGCACCGCAATAGCGCCACTTTACCGCATCCGGGTAATGTCCCTGCAATGTCCACTCGTACCAGCAGGTAGAAGCATGCGCAACGGCACCCTCCTCTACGCCCAGTCTGGCGGCGTCACCGCCGTCATCAATGCCTCGGCGGCGGCCGTGATCGAGCAGGCCCGGGCCAAGGGCATCAAGGTCCTGGCGGCGCGCAACGGCATCCTCGGTGCCCTGCGCGAAGAGCTGATCGACACCAGCAAGGAAAGTGCCGCGGCCATCCGCGCGCTGGCCCACACCCCGGGCGGCGCCTTCGGCTCGTGCCGCTTCAAGCTGAAATCCCTCGACGCCGACCGCGCCCGCTATGACCGCCTGCTGGAGGTGCTGCGAGCCCACGATGTGCGCTGGTTCCTGTACAACGGCGGCAACGATTCGGCCGACACCGCGCTGAAGGTTTCGCAGCTGGCCAAGGCGTCGGGCTATGACCTGACCTGCATCGGCGTGCCCAAGACCATCGACAACGATCTGGCGGTGACTGATACCTGCCCAGGCTTCGGTTCGGCGGCCAAGTACACCGCCGTGTCGGTGCGCGAGGCGGCGCTGGACGTGGCGGCCATGGCCGAGACCTCCACCCGGGTGTTCATCTACGAGGCGATGGGCCGCCATGCCGGCTGGCTGGCCGCCGCTGCCGGCCTGGCCGGCAATGGCGAGGACGAAGCCCCGCACATCATCCTGCTGCCCGAGCGCGCCTACGACGAGGCCGCGTTCCTGGCCAAGGTGAAGGCGGTGGTGGAACGGGTGGGCTACTGCGTGGTGGTGGCCTCCGAAGGCATCGCCACCGCCGACGGCCGCTTCGTGGCCGATGCCGGTGGCGGCAAGGATTCGTTCGGGCATTCACAGCTGGGCGGCGTGGCCGCGCACCTGGCGGGCCGGGTGAAGGACCAGCTGGGCCTGAAGGTGCACTGGGCACTGCCCGACTACCTGCAGCGCTCGGCCCGCCACCTGGCCAGCAAGACCGACTGGGAACAGGCGCAAGCGGTGGGCAAGGCGGCCGTGCAGCTGGCGCTTAAGGGCCAGAACGGGGTGATGCCGGTGATCGTGCGCAGCAGCGATGCGCCCTACCGCTGGAATATAGAAGCGGCACCACTGTCGAAGATCGCCAACCATGAGAAAAAGATGCCGGCCGGCTTCATCCGCCGCGATGGCTTCGGCATCACCGCCAAGGCGCGCGCTTACCTGTCGCCGCTGATCAAGGGCGAAGCGCCGCTGCCCTATGGCAGCGATGGCCTGCCCAAGTACGTAACGCTGAAGAACGTGGCGGTGAAGAAGAAGCTGCCCGCGTTCGAAGGCTAGAAGCCGGTACCGAACCGGGGTCGGATCCCCTTGCCTGCAACGGGCTCTGACCCCGCGGTCTACGGGCAGGCCTTGCCTTCCATCTGCAGCTGCGCAGCGAACATCGTCACCTGCGGGATCTTGCCGGCGGCCGCCTGCTTCTTCGCTTCTTCCAGATAGATGCGCGACTGGCCCTGGCCATCCAGCGCCTGGGTGTTGTTCACCGGCAGGCGCCACACCCGCACCACGGCCTGCTGCGCCGGGCAGGTGGCATTGGGCACGCGGATTACATCATTGAGCTTCCAGCCTTTGTCTGCACTGGGTTGGGCCTTGGCGTAATCGATGAAGCGCGCGCGTGGCTGGCACTGTTCGCTGATGCGCACTGCGGCGAAGCGGTACGGCTCGGCCGCCTGGCCGGTGAAGGCGCCTTCCAGGCGTGCGCAGGCTTCGGGAATCTGCCGCAGCGTGTGCGTGGCGCCTACCGCCTGCGGCGCACCCACGGCGCGCTGCAGTTCCGGGGTTTCGGCCGCCAGCGCCGGCAATGCAGGGGCCAGCACGGCGATCAGCAACAGGGGAAGGCGCATGGGAGTTCTCCTACGGGACTGTGCGCAGGCTTGCAGAGCGTGGCTTAACGGGGTGCAAAGGGTCTGTGGCCCTCAAAGCATGACCATGGCCCGGCGGCGGGTTCCGCACGCATGGCGATGCGTTCATCTGAAGGGCGCCCACGGGTCATGCGGCGCGGCTCGACTCTACAGAAGGTGGGACGCATACTGCGGGCACCAGGGAATGCTGAACACCGCCATACGTTGGACGACCGCCATGGTCGGCACGGGTTGGTTCCAGGCTGCAGCCCGTCGTCCCCTTCGTGGTGAAGTTCATCGCCACTGGATGCTCATCATCCAATCTGCGGAGGGGTCTAATGCTGGAACGTCATGGGCTGTCATTGGCGCTGGGCTGCGCTGTCCTCGCCATCCTGTTTGGCATCGTCTCGGCGCGCTGGATCCTGCGCCAACCCACCGGCAACGAACGCATGGTCGCCATTGCAACGGCGATCCAGGAAGGCGCGCGCGCCTATCTGAACCGCCAGTACCTGACCATCGGCGTGGCCGGCGTGGTGTTGTTCGTGCTGGTGGGCGTGTTCCTGAGCTGGTACACGGCCATCGGCTTTGCCGTCGGTGCGGTCCTGTCCGGTGCGGCCGGCTACATCGGCATGAATGTCTCGGTGCGGGCCAACGTGCGCACGGCCGAAGCGGCGCGCCACGGCATCAGCGCAGCGATGGACGTGGCGTTCCGTGGCGGCGCGATCACCGGCATGCTGGTGGTCGGCCTGGGCCTGCTCGGCGTGGCCGGTTACTACGCGCTGCTGCTGCGGCTGGGGCTGCCGATGGACCAGGCCCTGCACGCGCTGGTGGGCCTGGCCTTCGGCTCGTCGCTCATCTCGATCTTCGCGCGGCTGGGCGGCGGCATCTTCACCAAAGGCGCCGACGTCGGCGCCGATCTGGTCGGCAAGGTGGAAGCCGGCATTCCCGAGGATGACCCGCGCAACCCCGCGGTGATCGCCGACAACGTGGGTGACAACGTGGGCGACTGCGCCGGCATGGCCGCCGACCTGTTCGAAACCTACGCGGTCACCGTCATCGCCACCATGCTGCTGGGCAGCCTGATGCTGAGCGAAGCCGGCGCCAACGCGGTGCTGTACCCGCTGGTGCTGGGCGGCGTGTCGATCATCGCTTCGATCATCGGCGCGCTGTTCGTGAAGGTGAAGCCAGGCGGCTCGATCATGGGCGCGCTGTACAAGGGCGTGATCGTGTCCGGCGTGCTGGCGGCCATCGCTTTCTATCCGATCACCACCGGGCTGATGAGCGACAACGTGCACGGGCCGATTGCCCTGTACGGCTGCGCGCTGATCGGCCTGGTGCTGACCGGCCTGATCGTGTGGATCACCGAGTACTACACCGGCACCCAGTACAAGCCGGTGCAGCATGTGGCGCAGGCCTCGACCACCGGCCACGGCACCAACATCATCGCCGGCCTGGGCATCTCGATGAAGTCCACCGCCCTGCCGGTGGTGGCCGTGTGTGCGGCGATCTGGGGTGCGTATGCGCTGGCCGGCCTGTACGGCATCGCCATCGCCGCCACCGCGATGCTGTCGATGGCCGGCATGATCGTGGCGTTGGATGCGTACGGACCGATCACCGACAACGCCGGTGGCATCGCCGAGATGGCCGAGCTGCCCTCGGACATCCGCGACATCACCGACCCGCTCGATGCGGTGGGCAACACCACCAAGGCGGTGACCAAGGGCTATGCGATCGGCTCGGCCGCACTAGCCGCGCTGGTGCTGTTCGCCGATTACACGCACAACCTGCAGGCGGCCAACCCCGGCCAGGAGTTCCGCTTCGACCTCAGTGACCACACGGTGATCATCGGCCTGCTGATCGGTGGCCTGATTCCCTACCTGTTCGGCGCGATGGCGATGGAAGCGGTCGGTCGTGCGGCCGGTGCGGTGGTGGAGGAAGTGCGGCGCCAGTTCCGCGAGATCCCCGGCATCATGCAGGGCACCGGCAAGCCGCAGTACGACAAGGCCGTGGACATGCTGACCCGCTCGGCCATCCGCGAAATGATCGTGCCTTCGCTGCTGCCGGTGGCCGTGCCGGTGGTGGTGGGCCTGCTGCTGGGGCCGCGCGCACTGGGTGGCCTGCTGATCGGCACCATCGTCACCGGCCTGTTCGTGGCCATTTCGATGACCACCGGCGGCGGTGCCTGGGACAACGCCAAGAAGTACATCGAGGATGGCCACTTCGGCGGCAAGGGCAGCGAGGCGCACAAGGCCGCGGTGACCGGCGATACCGTCGGCGACCCGTACAAGGACACCGCCGGGCCGGCGATCAATCCGCTGATCAAGATCATCAACATCGTGGCGCTGCTGCTGGTGCCGCTGCTGTAACGCCCTGCGGGAACCGACGTGTAGAGTCGAGCTTGCTCGACTGCTTTTGGCCTTGCCAGCAAGAGCAGTCGAGCAAGCTCGACTCTACCGGCGGAAAGGGCTCCGACCCCCGGCGGATCCGACCCCGCAGTAGCAACTGTCTTGTCAGGGGCTGCCGAGGGCCACCTCGGCGTCC
>NZ_JACVUD010000005.1:0-93447 GCF_016624905.1 Stenotrophomonas sp. S49
AGCTTGCTCGACTGCTTTCCACGGCAGTCGAGCAAGCTCGACTTTACGAAGCGGGAAGTCGAGCAAGCTCGACTCTACCGGCCCTGCATCCGGGTCTGAAGGTGCGCTGCCTGCGCTGCATCCAGGCGCAGGCCGAGCTTGCTCCTGCGCCACAGCACATCTTCTGCAGTGCGTGCCCATTCGTGTTCGCGCAGGAACGCCACTTCGCGCGCATGCAGGCCGGCACCGAAGTCTTCGCCCAGCGCGTGCAGGTCACGCGCATCGCCCAGCAGTTCGGCGCTGCGGCTGCCGTAGGCGCGGGCCCAACGGTGCGCCAGGTCGGCGGGCAGCCATGGGGCGCGCTGCTGCAGCTGCGCCGTGGCATCTGCGGCGTCACCCCAGTCGCTGCCGGGCAGGGCGGGGCCGTGCGCGGTCCAGGCCGGGCCCATCTGCGGCAGCGCGCCGCGCAGCAGCTCCAACGCCTGTTCGGCCAGCACGCGGTAGGTGGTCAGCTTGCCACCCAGCACGTGCAGCGCGGGCGCGCCGTCGTCCTGCAGCTGCAGCCGGTAGTCGCGGCTCAGGCGTGCTGCGCGCGGGTCCGGGTCGGCCAGCAGGGGGCGCACGCCGGCGAACTGCCAGACCACCTGCGATGGCGTGACCGGATCGCGCAGGTAGCGGCTGGCTGCAGCGCACAGGTAGTCGATTTCTTCAGGCAGCACCGTGCAGCGTGCCGGGTCGCCGCGATAGTCGGTATCGGTGGTGCCGACCAGCAGATGGTCGCTGGCAATGGGCAGCAGGAACACCACGCGGCCATCGGGCTGCTGCAGCAGGCTGGCGCTGTGGCTGGGCCAGGGCCGGCGCAGCACGATGTGGCTGCCCTGCACCAGGCGCAGCGCTGGCGCGCCACTGTCCCCGTGCATCTGCTGCAGCAGGCTGCCCGCCCACGGGCCGGCGGCGTTCACCACCGCCCGGGCGTGCACGGCGAAGGGCGGTTCGGCGGCGGTCTGCAGCTGCGCCTGCCAATGCGTGCCGTGCTGCTGCACCTGCAGGCAGCGGGTGCCGGTCAGGATGCGTGCGCCGCGGCCGGCGGCATCGAGTGCATTGACCAGCACCAGGCGCGCATCATCCACCTGTGCGTCGGCGTAGCTGAAACCATGGTGCAGATGCGGTTGCAGCAGGGCGCCGATCGGGTCGGCCTGCAGGTTTACTGCGGTGGCGGAGGGAAAAGACGGGCTGCGCTGGCCCAGATGGTCGTACAGCCACAGGCCCAGCCGCAGCATCCAGCGCGGCCGCAGGTGCGGTTCCCACGGCAGCACGAAGCGCAGTGGCTGCACCAGGAAAGGGGCCTGCCGGCGGACGATCTCGCGTTCGCTCAAGGCCTTGCGCACCAGCGCGAATTCGCCCTGTTCCAGGTAGCGCAGGCCACCGTGGATCAGCTTGCTGCTGGCGCTGGAAGTGTGCGCGGCCAGATCGTGCTGTTCGCACAACAGCACGCGCAGGCCACGGCCGCTGGCATCACGGGCGATGCCGGCACCGTTGATGCCCCCACCGATCACCAGCAGGTCTACCTCGTGCATGGCGTCCCCCATCCGTCGGCAAAAATCGACCGGTAGAGCCGACTGGTAGAGTCGACTGTCAGTCGACTGCTCTATGACGGCAGTCGACTGACAGTCGACTCTACCAGTCAATTCCGTGGTGACGGAAACGACGACGGGCCCCGCAGGGCCCGTCGCGTTATTGCAGTGAAGCGGGTTCGTGCTTAGAAGCGGGCACCGATACCAAAGCCCACGGTCCACGGGTCGATCTTGGCTTCACCCACCTTCACGCCATCGATCTTCACGTCCGGGCGCGAGCGCATGTAGCGCGCGTCGGCACGGGCGAACCAGGTGGAATTGATGTTCATGTCTACGCCGACGGTACCGATCACGCCCTTGGCATCCTTCAGGCGGATGTCCGAGGTGCTGCCATCGGACAGCGATTCATTGCTGAATGCCGACTGGAAGTAGCCCACGCCCACGAACGGACGGAACACGTTGTCAGCTTGGCCGAAGTGGTACTGGCCGCTCAGTGCGACCGGCTGCTGCTCGACGCTGCCCAGGCGGGCATTGCCCGGACCCTTCACGCGGTGGTCGAACTTGTCAGCGGCGCCCCACAGTTCAACGGCCCAGTTGTCGTTGACGTAGTAGCTGAAGCTGACGGTCGGCGCCGGGCCGCCATCGACCTTCTTCACGCCTTCGATCGGATCGTTCTTCGGCTGCAGCAGCGTCACCCCGCCAACCACGGCAAAATGCTTGCCCGAGGCGGTGTCGGTGCTGCTGCTGTCCTGGGCGAAAGCGGCCGGCGCAAAGGCGGCGGAAGTCAGCAGGGCGAGGCTCAGAATACGGATGGAGTGCATGGGGGAATCTCCTGTTGTTTCTTGTTTTTGGGCCCCCGGTTGCGGGGCGAGCACACCGTAGTCGCCCCAACATGAATCGAATCCGACGCGCGTTAAAAAATGGTTTTCCTTGTTCAGCGAGCAGCGCGAAAGCGCTGTTTCAAAGGGGTTTTTCATGCGGCGTGATGTTCATGCTGTTGTAGATGATGTGAGTGTCGAACACCTGTGCATCGGCTTTCCTGCGCAGGTGAACGACGACTGTCGCGTGCTGTTGCTGGGTTCGATGCCGGGCGTGGCATCGCTGCAGGAACAGCAGTACTACGCGCACCCGCGCAATCGTTTCTGGCCGTTGCTGGGCGCGCTGTGCGGTTTCGATGCGGACCTGCCCTACGCGCAGCGCCTGCACGCGCTGGCCGCTGCGCGGGTGGGGCTGTGGGATGTGATCGGCCAGTGCCAGCGGCGCGGCAGCCTGGATGCGGACATCGTGCGTGGCAGCGAAGTGCCCAATGCGCTGCCCGCGTTGATTGCCGGCCTGCCGTCGCTGGTGCTGATCGGCTGTAACGGTGCCGCCGCCGCGCAGGCCTTCCGGCGCTGGGTGCTGCCGCAGCTGGTGGCGCCGCCGCCGGTGCTGGCCTTGCCCTCCACCAGCCCGGCCAATGCCGCCTGGTCCTTGCCCCGCCTGCGCCAAGCCTGGCAGCCGGTGGCCGACGCACTGGCGACATGAAGCGGACATCGGCGGGACAATACGCTACCCACTGGAAGGCCGCGCAGGCCCGTGGCAACAGCGTGTCCCGGCGGCGTGCGTACTGAAAACACCTGTAACGGTTGGCGCTGGCCCCCTCTGGCCGCACAATAGACGTTTCCCTACACCAGATTGCCGGAGTTATCCCCATGGCCGAAATCAAGGAAGCACTTGTCCCCGATATCGGTGACTACAGCGATATCCCGGTAATCGAGGTGCTTGTCGCCGTCGGCGATACGGTCAAGAAGGACCAGGGCCTGGTGACGCTGGAAAGCGACAAGGCCACGATGGAAGTGCCGTCCTCGGTTGCCGGTGTGGTCAAGGAAATCAAGGTCAAGGTCGGCGACAACCTCTCCGAGGGCAAGGTCGTGGCCCTGATCGAAGTGGCTGAAGGCGAGGCTGCCAAGCCGGCCGCTGCTGCCCCGGCCCCGGCCAAGGCCGCTGCCCCGGCCGCCGCCACCCAGAGCGCCCCGGCCCCGGCGGCGGCTGCCCCGGCCGCGCCGGCCGCCAGCGGCGGTGCCGTTGAAGCCTTGGTGCCGGACATCGGTGATTACACCGACATCCCGGTCATCGAAGTGCTGGTCGCCGTCGGCGATACGGTCAAGAAGGACCAGGGCCTGGTCACGCTGGAAAGCGACAAGGCCACCATGGAAGTGCCGTCCTCGGTCGCGGGCGTGGTCAAGGAACTGAAGGTCAAGGTCGGCGACACCCTGTCGCAGGGTGCCGTGGTCGCCATCATCGAAGCCGAAGGCGCTGCCGCGCCGGCCCCGAGCAAGGCCGCCGCTGCTGCCGCCCCGGCCGCTGCCGAGACCGCCACCAAGGTCGAGCCGGTCGCCGTTCCGGCCCAGCCGGACAAGCTGGCCGCGCGCGAGATCGCCTCGGCCGGTACCCCGACCAGCCCGCCGGTGCAGTTCAACGCCGATGGCGTGCTGCCGGCCAAGGTGCCCTATGCCACCCCGGCCGTGCGTGTGTTCGCCCGCGAACTGGGCGTGGACCTGCTGCAGATCAGCGGCACCGAAAAGGGCGGCCGCATCACCAAGGGTGACGTGCAGAAGTTCGTCAAGGCCGCGCTCAGCGGTGGCGTGCCGGCTGCCGGCGGTGCCGCCGTGGCCGCCGGTGGTGGCCTGAACCTGCTGCCGTGGCCGAAGGTCGACTTCAGCAAGTTCGGCGAAACCGAAGTGCAGCCGCTGTCGCGCATCAAGAAGATCTCCGGCGCGAACCTGGCCCGCAACTGGGCGATGATCCCGCACGTCACCCAGTTCGAACAGGCCGACATCACCGACCTGGAAGGCCTGCGCGTGGCGCTGAACAAGGAAAACGAGAAGGCTGGCATCAAGCTGACCATGCTCGCCTTCCTCATCAAGGCCAGCGCCGCGGCACTGAAGAAGTTCCCGGAATTCAACGCTTCGCTCGATGCCAGCGGTGAAAACCTGACCCTGAAGAAGTACTTCCACATCGGCTTCGCTGCCGATACGCCGAACGGCCTGGTCGTGCCGGTCATCCGCGACGTGGACAAGAAGGGCGTGGTGCAGATCGCGCAGGAAACCGGCGAGCTGGCCAAGAAGGCGCGCGACGGCAAGCTGGGCCCGGCCGACATGAGCGGCGGCTGCTTCTCGATCAGCTCGCTGGGCGGCATCGGTGGCACCGCGTTCACCCCGATCGTCAATGCACCGGAAGTGGCCATCCTGGGCGTGTCCAAGTCCTCCATCCAGCCGGTCTGGAATGGCAAGGAATTCGCGCCGAAGCTGATGCTGCCGCTGTCGCTGAGCTACGACCACCGCGTCATCGATGGCGCCCTGGCCGCACGCTTCACCACGTACCTGTCGCAGGTACTGGCCGACATGCGCCGCGTGCTGCTGTAAGGCCGCGTTTCGCCCCCACCGTGCGGCCGCTGCCCCTGGCGCGGCCGCGTGAACAGATGCAGTGACAGCCCGCCGGCCCGCCCGGCCGGGCACGAGGAAAACCACCATGGCCACGATTGAAGTCAAGGTTCCCGACATCGGCGATTACAGCGATGTGCCGGTGATCGAAGTGTTGGTCGCCGTAGGCGACACGGTGAAGAAGGACCAGGGCCTGGTGACCCTGGAATCGGACAAGGCCACCCTGGAAGTGCCGTCGTCGGCCGCCGGTGTGGTCAAGGAAATCAAGGTCAAGCTGGGCTACACCCTCTCCGAAGGCGCCGTGGTCGTGCTGCTGGACGCCGAAGGTGCCGCCGAAGCCCCGGCCAAGGCCGCTGCGCCGGCCCCGGCGGCGGCCGCCCCGGCCAGCAAGCCGCCGGTCACCCCGTCGCACCGCGCCCCGGCCGAGCCGGCGGCACCGAAGCCGGCGCTGTCCAGCGGCAAGCCGGCCGACATCGAATGCGAAATGGTCGTGCTGGGCTCGGGCCCAGGCGGCTACACTGCCGCTTTCCGCGCCGCCGACGTCGGCCTGGACACGGTGCTGGTCGAGCGCTACGCCAGTCTCGGCGGCGTCTGCCTCAATGTGGGCTGCATTCCGTCCAAGGCCCTGCTGCACGCTGCCGCGGTCATCGACGAAGTGGCCCATGCCGGCGATTTCGGCGTCGAATTCGGCAAGCCGACCATCACCCTGGACAAGCTGCGCCAGTACAAGGAAAAGGTGGTCAACCAGCTGACCAAGGGCCTGGCCGGCATGGCCAAGCAGCGCAAGGTCCGCAGCGTGCAGGGCGTGGGCAAGTTTGTTTCGGCCAACGAGCTGGAAATCACCGCCGTTGACGGCAGCACCCAGCTGCTGCGCTTTCAGAAGTGCATCATCGCCGCCGGTTCGCAGGCGGTGAAGCTGCCGAACTTCCCGTGGGACGACAAGCGCGTGATGGATTCCACCGACGCGCTGGAGCTGGCCGAAGTGCCGGGCTCGCTGCTGGTTGTCGGCGGCGGCATCATCGGTCTGGAAATGGCCACCGTGTATGGCGCGCTGGGCAGCAAGGTCACCGTGGTCGAGTTCATGGACCAGTTGATGCCGGGCGCTGACAAGGACCTGGTCAAGCCGCTGGCCGACCGCCTGAAGAAGCAGGGCATTGAAGTGCACCTGAAGACCAAGGCGTCGGGCGTCACCGCCGATGCCAAGGGCATCACGGTCACCTTCGAGGCCGCCGAGGAGGGCCAGGCGCCGGCGTTGGCGCAGGGCACCTTCGACCGCGTGCTGGTGGCCGTGGGCCGCTCGCCGAACGGCAAGAAGATCGATGCCGAGAAGGCCGGCGTGCAGGTCACCGAGCGCGGCTTCATTCCGGTGGACCGCCAGATGCGCACCAACGTGCCGCACATCTTTGCCATCGGTGACATCGTCGGCAACCCGATGCTGGCCCACAAGGCCACGCACGAGGGCAAGCTGGCCGCTGAAGTGGCCGCTGGTCACAAGAAGGAATGGGTCGCCCGCGTGATTCCGTCGGTGGCCTACACCAACCCGGAAATCGCCTGGGTGGGCGTGACCGAGACCGAAGCCAAGGCCAAGGGCCTGAAGGTGGGCGTGGCCAAGTTCCCGTGGGCCGCCAGCGGCCGCGCGATCGGCATCGGTCGTACCGAAGGCTTCACCAAGCTGATCTTCGACGAAGAGACCCACCGCATCATCGGTGGTGCCATCGTCGGCGTGCACGCCGGTGACCTGCTGGCCGAGATCGGCCTGGCCATCGAGATGGGTGCGGAAGCCGAAGACATCGGCCACACCATCCATGCGCACCCGACGCTGAGTGAATCGGTGGCGATGGCCTCGGAAATCTACGACGGCACCATCACCGATCTGTACATGCCGAAGAAGAAGTAACGCGCCTGCGCGTTGCACACAAAAAACCCGGCGAAAGCCGGGTTTTTTGTGGTCGACCGTGAGGCCGACGCGGGCTGGATCGCAGCCCTTCGCTTACCAGATGCCGCAGGCGTTTACCGGTGGCCCATCGGGATGCGACTGCGCGCCAGGTTTGCAGCCTCGGTCGCAGGGCGCGCCCAGACGTTCGAAATGACGTAAGCCGGGCCGCCGGGCTGCTCGATCACACACTTGTAGTACTGGTATTCGGCCTGGAACACCGCCAGCAGGCCGTTGGTGGGCTGGGTAGCAAGGGCGGGTGCCGAAGCGGTGGCGATGGACAGCGCCAGCATCAGGCCAGCGAGAGAGGGAAGGATCTTCATGGGCATTACCTGCATGTGGAAGGAGCCGCCGACGCGGCGATTCGCATCGGCCCATGCAGGGTAGAGATCGCCCAGGCCGGGGACGGGCCTGAGATCACGGTTGCCTTGTTTTCGCTCCGTTTTAGGACTGCGAACGTCCCGATCCGTGCACTGGGTTGCAGCTCGGTAGTTGCCTCACGCGGCGAACGTGGTGCTTGACCGTGGATGGGCGCGATCAAACGTCCTGATTGCGACGGCTCCGGTTGTTTCCAGCGAACCGGCAGCTGACGCGTCGCGGTAGAGTCGACTATCGCGCGCAGCGCGGGCTTGCAGCTTTCCCCGCGAAGTGCAGTCGACTGACAGTCGACTCTACCGCTCCCACGCGGCACAAAAAACGCGGCGCCGGCTGCCCGGGCGCCGCGTTGGAGAGATCGGGTAACGCTCGATCAGAAGGTCAGGCTGATGCCAGCGATCGGGCCCTTGAACTCCTGCTTCAGGCCCACGACGCCGTCGCTGCCCTTCTGGTCGACGTCCAGCTTGAACCAGTCATAGCCGGCAAACACGCCGAAGGTCTCGGTGAAGCGGTATTCGACGATGGCATTGGCACGGCTCAGGTCGCCGTCATAGTCGTCGAAGCTGCCCCACTTGGTGTTCAGGTACTGGCCCTGGATGTTGATCAGCCAGCGGTCGGCCGGGGTGAAGCTCAGGCGCGCGCCCACCACCGGTGCCACGCCGCTCTCGCTCTCGTCCAGGAAGCGGCCGTTGTAGACGTTGCCCAGGTCGGCAAAGCCCTTGGCGCTGACCTTGGCCCATTCGGCACCCAGCTGCAGGCCCAGGTCGAACTTCTCGGTGTCCACCACCGAGTAGTCGTACACCAGGCTGGCGACCTGGTACTTCAGCTCGGCCTTGACGAAGCTGCCTTCCGGCACGTTGATTTGGCCGAAGGCGATGCCGTCATCCAGCGTCTCGCGGCGGTCCTTGTCCCACTTGAAGTAGTCGAAAATCAGGCGCTGGCGGTCGCTGACACGGAACACGCCATCAATGCGCGGCTCCCACTCCTTGCCGCCCATCTTGAAGTCTTCGCTGACGTTGACGTCCTGGCCGGCAACGGTGGTGTTGCCACGGATGGTGTTGTCGTTCTCGATGTTCATGGCACCCACGCGCAGCGTGAAGCGCGGATCGCCCTCAGCGGCGTGGGCGGCGTTGGCGAACGAGGCACCGGCGGCGAGCAGCGAGAGAGCGAGCAGGGTGGGTACGGAGCGCATCAGAGGGTCCTTGCAGTGGTTCATTCGGGATGAAGGCCACTGTGCCGGACGCGCGCGTCCACCCTACGTGAACGTATGGTCCACGCCGCGTGGACGGTTCAGCGCGGTAATGACGTTGCAAAGAAGATGGCCCCGGAGCGCGCTTCGGGGCCATCCTGGGACCTGCTGGGCGGAGCATCGACGAGGAAGTGCAGCAGGCAGGTCGAAAGGTCAGACTACCGGCGTGCGGGAAAGTTCCCGCCTGTGCGACCAAAGTTCAATACGCTGCGCTGCAGCATGCGGCGGACGCGATTGTCCCCCTGTTGGGCCCTAAAAAACCTGCCGTTCCCGCAACTTGCAGCTCCCGGGATGAACAGGCAGCGGTTGTCTCGCAAATTGTCCCATTGCTATAATTTGGCGGCTCGATGAGGCACCCCCTGTTTCAGCAGCCTCAGCCATTCACTTGTAACCACGTGGGACGTCCTGTGCTGAACTCCGTTGAAGCGGGTCGGCGACTGATGCTGCGCGCCGCGGTCTACCCGCTGGCTGCAGTCGCTGTGCTGGCTCTGGCCTTCCTCCTGGTAGGGCCGAAGTACGCCCTTGGCGCCCTGGCGTCCGGGGTTGCGATCTCGGCCGGTGGCTGGGTGGCGGCACGGATGGCGCTCAGTGGTGGGGCGGTGGCAGCGGGTTCGGCGATGGCGCGGCTGATTGTCGCGATCGTTGCCAAGTGGGTCGTGGTTTTCGGCGTCCTGCTGGTGGGGTTCCTGGTCTTCAAGCTGCCTGCATTGGCGCTGCTGGCCGGTATCGCCGTCGGTTTGATGTTCCAGGTCCTGGCCATGGCCAGGCGTTGACAAAAATTCAATTAACGAAGGTTCCGGACACATGGCGGGCGAGGCTCTAACCCCTACCAGCTACATCCAGCATCACCTGCAGAACCTGACCGCCCCGGTCGGTAACGGCGAAGGGATGTTCTGGCACATCCACGTCGATACGTTCCTCACCGCGGTCCTGATGGGCCTGGTGATCGTGGTCGCGTTCTGGCTGGGCACCCGCAAGGCCACCGCTGGCGTGCCGGGCAAGTGGCAGGCGTTCGTGGAAATCTGCCTGGAGTTCGTCGACCGCCAGGCCAAGGACACCTACCACGGCAAGAGCAAGCTGGTCACGCCGATCGCCATCACCATCTTCTTCTGGATTCTGCTGATGAATCTGCTGAAGATGATCCCGGCCGATTTCATCGCCAAGCCGCTGGAAATGGCCGGTATCCATTACTGGAAGCCGGTGCCGACCGCTGACGTCAACGCCACTCTGGGCATGGCCTTCAGCGTGTTCTTCCTGATGCTGTTCTTCGCCCTGCGTGCGAAGGGCCTGGGTGGTTTCATCAAGGAATTCCTGACGGCGCCGTTCGGCAAGTGGATGATGCCGTTCAACCTGATCCTGAACATCGTCGAGTGGCTGAGCAAGCCGATCTCGCTGGCGATGCGACTGTTCGGCAACATGTTCGGCGGCGAAATCGTGTTCCTGCTGATCTGGGTGCTGGGTGGTGCCGGTTTCTTCGGTGCCATTGCCGGTGGTGCGTTCGGCCTTGGCTGGATGCTGTTCCACCTGCTGGTGATCCCGCTGCAGGCCTTCATCTTCATGATGCTGTCGATCGTGTACCTGAGCCTGTCGGAAGACGCTCACTAAAGTTCCAAGCTTCAACGCGTTTCAACCTTCATCCGTTTCATCACCCTTAGCAACTTAGTTCCTGGAGATAACCATGTACTTCGCCGTCCTGACCAACTTCGCGCAGATTCAGAGCTCCACCGCCCTTGCCGTCGGCATCATGATCGGCCTGGCCGCGCTGGGCGCCGGTCTGGGTCTGGCCATCATGGCTGGTAAGTTCCTGGAGTCGGCCGCCCGCCAGCCGGAACTGATCCCGGTCCTGCAGGTCCGCATGTTCATCACCGCCGGCCTGATCGACGCCGCGTTCATCATCTCGGTCGCCGTCGGCCTGCTGCTGGCCTTCGCCAACCCGCTGTCGGCCGCCTTCGCTGGCGCCGTCACCAAGGCTCTGGCCGGCTGATACAGCGGTTTGAGACGACCGGGTGCTGATGCACCCGGTTTCGGATGAAGGTCCGGGTGCGCCGCTCCGGCGGCGCATCCACCCCGAAACCAGCGATCGAGCTAACCATGAATATCAATTTCACCCTTCTTGCGCAGGCGCTCGCCTTCGCTGGTCTGATCTGGATCATCGCGACCAAGATCTGGCCGCCGCTGATGAACGCGATCGAAGAGCGCCAGCAGAAGATTGCTGAAGGCCTCGCCGCTGCCGACCGCAGCCAGAAAGATCTGGCCCAGGCGCAGGAAAAGGTCAACGAAGCACTGAAGGACGCCCGCACCAAGGCCAACGAGATCATCGACCAGGCCCACGCGCGCGCCAACCAGATCGTCGACGCTGCCCGTACCGAAGCGATCACCGAAGCCACCCGTCAGAAGGAACTGGCCCAGGCTGAAATCGACGCCGCCGCCAACCGTGCCCGTGAAGATCTGCGCAAGCAGGTGTCCGCGCTGGCCGTGACCGGTGCCGAAAAGCTGCTCAAGCGCGAAATCGACGCCAACGCCCACAAGGCGCTGCTCGACGAGCTGGCCTCGGAGATCTAAGGATGAGCCAGGCCCTCACGCTTGCCCGCCCGTACGCCCGCGCCGCCTTCGCGACCGCGCGCGACGAAGGCACGTTCGCGCCGTGGTCGGACGCCCTCGCGTTCTCCGCCCACGTCGCCGCCGACCCGCGCGTGGCGGCCCTGCTCGCCAACCCGGAGCTGGGCCGTGACGACGCCGTCGCCCTGCTGGCGCCGGTGAACCACGGCGAAAGCTACTCGCGTTTCCTGGCCATCCTGGCCGAATCGCATCGTCTGCCGCTGCTGCCGGAAATCGCCGGCATGTACGACGCCCTGCGCGCCGAAGCCGAACACGTGGTCAAGGCCACCGTGACCTCGGCCGCCGAACTGTCGGCCAGCGAGCTGGACGCGATCAAGGTCGCGCTGCGCAAGCGCTTCAACCGCGAGGTCGATGTGACCACTGCGGTGGATGCCTCGCTGATCGGCGGCGCCGTGATCGATGCCGGCGACGTGGTCATCGATGGTTCGCTGAAGGGCAAGCTGGCCCGTCTGCAGACCGCGCTCGCTAACTGAATTCATTTAACGTCCGGCCCCGCTGCCGGCACTAGGACTTGACGATGGCAACCACGCTCAACCCCTCCGAAATCAGCGAACTGATCAAGAACCGCATCGAGAAGGTCAAGCTGGCCGCGGAATCGCGCAACGAAGGCACCGTGACCAGCGTGTCCGACGGCATCGTGCGCATCTTCGGTCTGGCCGACGTGATGCAGGGCGAAATGATCGAACTGCCGAACAACACCTTCGCCCTGGCCCTGAACCTGGAGCGCGACTCGGTCGGCGCCGTGGTCCTGGGTGACTACGAGCACCTGCGCGAAGGCGACGTCGCCAAGACCACCGGTCGCATCCTGGAAGTGCCGGTCGGTCCGGAACTGCTGGGCCGCGTGGTGAACGCCCTGGGCGAACCGATCGACGGCAAGGGCCCGCTGGGCACCGACGTCACCGCCCCGGTGGAGCGCGTTGCTCCGGGCGTGATCTGGCGCAAGTCGGTCGACCAGCCGGTGCAGACCGGTTACAAGTCGGTCGACTCGATGATCCCGATCGGCCGTGGCCAGCGCGAGCTGATCATCGGTGACCGCCAGACCGGCAAGACCGCGATGGCCATCGATGCGGTGATCAACCAGAAGGGCACCGGCATCAAGTGCGTGTACGTTGCGATCGGCCAGAAGGCTTCGACCATCGCCAACATCGTGCGCAAGCTGGAAGAGAACGGCGCGCTGGCCCACACCATCGTGGTGGCCGCTACCGCTTCCGAATCGGCTGCCATGCAGTACATCAGCGCCTACTCGGGCTGCACCATGGGTGAGTACTTCATGGACCGCGGCGAAGACGCGCTGATCGTGTACGACGATCTGTCCAAGCAGGCCGTGGCCTACCGCCAGATCTCGCTGCTGCTGAAGCGCCCGCCGGGCCGTGAAGCCTACCCGGGTGACGTGTTCTACCTGCACTCGCGCCTGCTGGAACGCGCTGCCCGCGTGTCCGAGGAGTACGTGGAGAAGTTCACCGAAGGCAAGGTCACCGGCAAGACCGGTTCGCTGACCGCGCTGCCGATCATCGAAACCCAGGCCGGCGACGTGTCCGCCTTCGTTCCGACCAACGTGATCTCGATCACCGACGGCCAGATCTTCCTGGAAACCGACCTGTTCAACGCCGGCATCCGCCCGGCCGTGAACGCCGGTATCTCGGTGTCGCGCGTCGGTGGCTCGGCCCAGACCAAGATCATCAAGAAGCTGTCGGGCGGCATCCGCATCTCGCTGGCCCAGTACCGTGAGCTGGCGGCATTCGCGCAGTTCGCCTCGGACCTGGACGAAGCGACCCGCAAGCAGCTGGAGCGCGGCCAGCGCGTGACCGAGCTGATGAAGCAGAAGCAGTACGCGCCGATGTCCATCGCCAACCAGGCGCTGTCGATCTACGCCGTCAACGAGGGTTACCTGGACGACGTGCCGGTCAACAAGCTGCTGGCGTTCGAAGAAGGCCTGCACGCCTACTTCGCCAACACCCAGGGCGAACTGGTCAGCAAGGTCAACGCCACCGGCGGCTGGGACAACGACATCGAAGGTGCCTTCAAGAAGGGCATCGCCGAGTTCAAGACCACTGGCAGCTGGTAATCCAGCGCTCGTAGAGCGGGGCTCGCCCCGCTCAAACGGTTGAACAACGCGGGGCAGCAGCCCCGCGCCACGGGAAACAAGAGATGGCAAGCGGACGCGAAATCAAAACCAAGATCAAGAGCGTGCAGAACACCCGCAAGGTGACGCGCGCCCTGGAAATGGTCTCGGCCTCCAAGATCCGCAAGGCGCAGGATCGGATGAAGACCTCGCGTCCGTACGCGCAGGCGATGAAGCAGGTGATCGGCCACCTGGCCCAGGCCAGCACCGATTACCAGCATCCGTTCCTGGTCGAGCGTGAGCAGGTCAAGCGGGTCGGGTTCATCGTGATCTCCTCCGATCGCGGTCTGGCCGGCGGCCTGAACAACAACCTGTTCCGCAAGATGCTGGGCGAAGCCAAGGCATGGCAGGACAAGGGTGCCGAAGTGGACCTGGTGACCATCGGCCAGAAGGCATCGACCTTCTTCCGCCGCGTGAAGGTCAACATGGTCGGCAGCGTGACCCACATCGGCGACGTGCCGAAGCTGGAATCGCTGATCGGTGTGATCAAGGTCATGCTCGACGCCTTCACCGAAGGCAAGGTCGACCGCGTGTACCTGGTCTACAACCGCTTCGTGAACACCATGGTGCAGAAGGCCAGCTTCGATCAGCTGCTGCCGCTGCCGCCGGCTGAAAAGCAGGTCGCCCACCATGACTGGGACTACCTGTACGAACCCGATGCCGCGACCGTGCTGGAGCACGTGATGACGCGTTACATCGAATCGCTGGTGTACCAGGCACTGCTGGAAAACGTCGCCTCCGAACATGCCGCACGCATGGTCGCGATGAAGGCGGCGAGCGACAACGCCAACAAGCTGATCGGCACCCTGCAGCTCGTCTACAACAAGGCGCGCCAGGCAGCGATCACCCAGGAAATCTCCGAAATCGTCGGCGGCGCGGCAGCAGTCTGACCGCGTTCGTTCAAAGCACACATTTAGAGGATGCAGCAATGAGTCAGGGCAAGATCGTTCAGATCATCGGCGCGGTCGTCGACGTCGAATTCCCGCGTGAGTCGGTGCCGAAGGTGTACGACGCACTAAAGGTTGAAAACACCGAGATCACCCTCGAAGTCCAGCAGCAGCTGGGCGACGGCGTGGTGCGTACCATCGCCCTCGGTTCCACCGACGGCCTGAAGCGCAACCTGGTGGCCATCAACACCGACCGCGGCATCTCCGTGCCGGTCGGCGCTGGTACCCTGGGCCGCATCATGGACGTGCTGGGCCGTCCGATCGACGAAGCCGGCCCGGTGGCCGCCAGCGACAGCTGGGAAATCCACCGTGCGGCCCCGTCGTACGAAGACCAGTCCCCGGCTACCGAGCTGCTGGAAACCGGCATCAAGGTCATCGACCTGATGTGCCCGTTCGCCAAGGGCGGCAAGGTCGGCCTGTTCGGCGGCGCCGGCGTCGGCAAGACCGTCAACATGATGGAACTGATCAACAACATCGCCAAGGCGCACAGCGGTCTGTCCGTGTTCGCCGGCGTGGGTGAGCGTACCCGTGAGGGCAACGACTTCTACCACGAAATGAAGGACTCCAACGTCCTGGACAAGGTGGCGATGGTGTACGGCCAGATGAACGAGCCGCCGGGCAACCGTCTGCGCGTCGCCCTGACCGGCCTGACCATGGCCGAGTACTTCCGCGACGAGAAGGACGAAAACGGCAAGGGTAAGGACGTCCTGCTGTTCGTCGACAACATCTACCGCTACACCCTGGCCGGTACCGAAGTGTCGGCACTGCTGGGTCGTATGCCGTCCGCCGTGGGTTACCAGCCGACCCTGGCCGAGGAAATGGGCGTCCTGCAGGAACGCATCACCTCGACCAAGAACGGTTCGATCACCTCGATCCAGGCCGTCTACGTTCCCGCCGATGACTTGACCGACCCGTCGCCGGCGACCACCTTCGCCCACCTGGACTCGACCGTCACCCTGTCGCGTTCGATCGCCTCGCTGGGTATCTACCCGGCCGTCGATCCGCTGGATTCCACCAGCCGCCAGATGGACCCGCTGGTCATCGGCCATGAGCACTACGACACCGCCCAGCGCGTCCAGCAGACCCTGCAGAAGTACAAGGAACTGAAGGACATCATCGCCATCCTGGGCATGGACGAGCTGTCCGAAGAAGACAAGCAGGCCGTGTCGCGCGCCCGCAAGATCGAGCGCTTCTTCAGCCAGCCGTTCCACGTGGCCGAAGTGTTCACCGGTTCGCCGGGCAAGTACGTGCCGCTGAAGGACACCATCCGTGGCTTCAAGGCCATCGTCGATGGCGAGTACGACCACCTGCCGGAGCAGGCGTTCTACATGGTCGGCGGCATTGAAGAAGCGGTCGAGAAGGCCAAGAAGATGGCTGAGAAGGCCTGATCATGAGCACCATTCGTTGCGACATCGTCAGCGCTGAACAGGAAATCTTCCGTGGCGAAGCGACCCTGGTCGTGGCGACCGGTGAGCTGGGCGAGCTGGGCATTGCGCCCAAGCACGCCCCGCTGATCACCCGACTCAAGCCCGGCAAGGTCGTGGTCACCACGCCGAACGGCGAGCAGCTGGATTTCGCCATTTCCGGCGGCATCCTGGAAGTGCAGCCGCAGGTAGTGACCGTGCTGGCCGACACCGCCATCCGCGCACAGGACATCGACGAAGCCTCGGTCCGTAAGGCCAAGGAAGAAGCCGAGCGCATCCTGGCCAACCGTGGTGAAGCGATGGAAGTGGCCGAAGCCCAGCAGAAGCTGGCCGAAGCCGTGGTCCAGCTGCAGGCCCTGGAACGTCTGCGCAAGAACCTGAAGCACTGAGGTTCACCCGCAGCGCCCACGAAAACGCCGGCCCAGTGCCGGCGTTTTTGTTTGTGCGGGTAATGGGCCGAGGCCCGGTAGAGTCGAGCTTGCTCGACTGCTTTTCGAGCAATGGTCGGCGTAGAGTCGACCGTTGGTCGACTATCGCGCGCAGCGCTGGTTTTCAGCGGCATCCCGGAAGAGCAGTCGACCAACGGTCGACTCTACCGGGTAGGTTTTTCCATGACACCGGCGGGGTAGAGTCGACCGTTGGTCGACCACCGCGCGCGTCGCCTCAGCGGTACACCACAAACCGCATCAGCAGGAACGACACGCACGCCAACCCGCCTTCCACCAGCGGCTTGGCCACCCACGCGTACTGCAGCCCCAGCGCATGGTCGGCGGCGGCCACCAGCAGGGTGCTGGCGATCGTCATCAGCACCCACAGCGCCAGGAAGCGTGCGAACCGGCGCCAGCCCAGGCGCTGGCCGCCCTGTGCATCGGCGAAGGTGTAGCGCCCGTTGAGCCAGAACCCCAGCAGCATGCCACCCAGTCGCCCCACCACGTTGGCCGGCACCACCGGCATGCCCGCCGCCGTGCAGGCGACGAACAGCAGCCAGTCCAGCAGCAGCTGGGCCAGGCCGATCACGAGGTAGGCGGTGCCTTGGCGGAACAGGCTCATGGCGGACAACAATGGCGATGGATGCCCATGTTAACGGCCTGCGTTCTAGAATCGTCGGCAACGACCTACGGATAGCCGCCCATGACCCAACCCCTGCACGTGATCATCCTGGCCGCCGGCGCCGGCAAGCGCATGAAATCGGTGCTGCCCAAGGTGCTGCAGCCGATCGCCGGGCAGCCGATGCTGGCGCATGTGATCGCCACCGCGCGCGAGCTGCAGCCGGCGGCGATCCACGTGGTCTACGGTCATGGTGGCGATGCGGTCCGCCAGCGCTTCGCCGACCAGCCGGACCTGCTGTGGGCCGAGCAGGCGCAGCAGCTGGGCACCGGCCACGCCGTGGCCCAGGCCATGCCCGAAGTGCCCGACGCCGCGCAGGTGCTGGTGCTGTACGGCGATGTGCCGCTGATCCGTGCGCAGACCCTGCGTGACCTGCTGGCGCAGCCGGGCCGCCTGGCAGTGCTGGTGGCCGAGATGGACGACCCGACCGGCTACGGCCGCATCCTGCGCGATGCCGAGGGCAAGGTCGGCGCCATCGTCGAACAGAAGGATGCCGATGACGAGCAGCGCCGCATCCGCATCATCAACACCGGCATCATCACCGCCGAATCGACCGCGCTGCGGCGCTGGCTGTCGCAGCTGTCCAACCGCAACGCGCAGGGCGAGTACTACCTGACCGATGTGTTCGCCTTTGCGGCGCATGAGTTCACCCCGGCGGAGATGGCCCTGGTGGCCGACGCCCAGGAAGCCGAAGGCGCGAACGATCCCTGGCAGCTCTCGCAGCTGGAACGTGCGTGGCAGCGCCGCGCGGTGCGTGCACTGTGTACCCAGGGCGCGCGCGTGCTCGACCCGGCCCGCGTGGATGTACGCGGCCAGGTGACCGTGGGCAGCGACGTGCAGATCGACGTGGACGTGATCCTGGAAGGCACCGTGGTGCTGGCCGATGGCGTAAGCATCGGGCCGTTCACCCGCTTGAAGGACGTGACCCTGGGGCCGGGCACCGAGGTGCGCGCGCACTGCGATCTGGAAGGCGTGGTGAGCGAAGGCGCCGCACAGATCGGCCCGTTCGCGCGGCTGCGTCCGGGCACGGTGCTGGCCGATGGTGTGCACGTGGGCAACTTCGTGGAAACCAAGAAGGTCACCCTGGGCGTGGGCAGCAAGGCCAACCACCTGACCTATCTGGGCGATGCGGTGATCGGCAGCAAGGTGAACATCGGCGCCGGCACCATCACCTGCAACTACGACGGGGTGAACAAGTCGACCACGACCATCGGCGACAACGCCTTCATCGGTTCCAACAGTGCGCTGGTGGCACCGGTGCTGATCGGCGAAGGCGCCACCATTGCGGCGGGCTCGGTCATCACCCGCACCGCACCCGATGGCAAGCTGACCCTGGCGCGCGCACGACAGGAAACCATCGATGGCTGGAAGCGCCCGATCAGGAAGTCCTGAGCCACGTGTGCCGCACGCAGATGAGCTCGGCGTGCTACCAGGCATCGAACAGCGCGCCGGCGAGCTGCTGAAGGGCCATGATGCCTATCAGGTGTTTGCCGGGCATGGCCTGGATCTGCCTGCGCTACACGAAGGTCTGCGGCGCCGGCAGGTGTGGGTGGTGGATGCGGCCGACGGCGGAATCGCCGGTTACCTGCTGGCCGGTGAACTGGCAGGTGAGTTCCATGTGCTGCAGATGGATGTGGATCCCGCGCACGCGCGCCGGGGCCATGGACGTGCGCTGTTGCGCCACGCATTGGCGATGGCCAGGGCAGACGGCTATCCGGCAGCGGTACTGACCACGTTGAGCGATGTGCCGTGGAACGCGGCCTTCTACGCCAGCGAAGGATTCGTCACGGTGCCGGAAGCGGAATGTGGCGCCGGCCTGCAGGCCGTGATGGCCGAAGAGGCTGCGTTGGCGTTTCCGATGCATCTGCGGGTCGCGATGCGTAGGGTGCTGTAGCGGCCGACCTTGATCGGCCTATCCCCGCATAGCGTGGATCTACTGCCGCCGGCCATGGCCCTACGCCGGTAGATCCACGCCACGCGTGGATACGTCCAGGTCATCGGCCGTAGATCCACGCCATGCGTGGATACGTCCCCCCGTTCACCCCACCGGCAACAGGATCGACACGCACAGCCCGCCCTCGCCGCGGTTCTGCAATGACACCCGCCCGCCATGCGCTTCCACGATTTCCCGGGTCAGCGCCAGGCCCAGCCCGGTGCCGTTGCGCTTGGTGGAATAGAACGGCATCAGTGCGTTCTGCAGCACCTGCTCGTTCATGCCCTTGCCGCGGTCCAGCACATCCAGCCGCAGCCACTGCGGCAGGCGGGTCAGCTGCACCTGCACATCGTCGTTGGGCGGGTCGGCTTCGGCGCAGGCTTCATGCGCGTTCTTCAGCAGGTTCAACAACGCCTGGCCGAACTGGGCAATGTCGATGCGGCTGCTCAGGTCTTCGCTGGGCGGGTGGTCCATGGTGAACGGAATCTGCTGGCCCAGGCTGGCCAGGAACGGCGCCCAGTGCACGGTCTGCAGCTGCGGCTGCGGCAGCTTGGCAAAGCGCGCGTAGCCGCGGATGAAGCCTTCCAGGTGGCGTGCGCGGTCTTCGATGGTGCTGAAGATCTCGGGCAGGCGGTCGAAACGCTCGCGCTTCACCAGCTCGCCGCCGGAATGGGCCAGCGAGGCGATCGGCGCCAGCGAGTTGTTCAACTCATGGCTGATCACCCGGATCACCTTCTTCCAGGTCTGCACTTCCTGCCGCCGCAGTTCGGCGGTCAGCAGCCGCACCAGCAGCAGATCGTGCGGGCGGCCGTTCAGATGGAACGCGCGCCGCGACAGGTGGTAAACCTGTTCGTCGTCCTCGTCCACTTCGGTACCGTCGTCCACGTCCGGGCGCACTGCGAACAGGCTGTCGCCGCCGCGCTCGATGGCATCGCGCAGCTCCACCGGCATCTGCTGCAGCACATCCTGCAGCCGCTGTCCTTCCAGCTTCCAGCCACCGTGCAGCAGCTTGCGTGCGGCCAGGTTGGAAAACACCACGCGCGCAATGCCATCGCCACCGGCGGCGATCAGCAGCATGGCCACCGGCGTGTTCTGCACCATGGTGTCCAGCAGCAGCTCGCGCTGCACCAGGCCCTGGCGCTGTTCGCGCAGCACATCGCCCAGTTCGCGGTGGGCCTGCACCAGGTCACCCAACTCGTCATTGCCGGGCCAATGCACGCTGAAGTTGTATTCGCCGTCGCGATAGCTGCTGGTGGTGCCGGCCAATGCCCGCATCAGCGATCGCACCGGTGCGGTGGCACGGCGCAGCGCCCACCACATCAGCGCCAGCAGCAGCACGGTGGAAACCAGGGTGACCGCCCAGCCGTGGTCCAGCCAGTAGGCCAGCAACCACGGCAATGCCGCAGCCAGTGCCAGCACCGGCAGCAGGCGCAGGAACAGGCGGAAGGTGAACGAGCGCCGCTTCATTCGCGCGGAATGCCGTGGCGATCCATGCGGCGATACAACGCCTGCCGGCTCAACCCCAGTTCCGCGGCCGCCTGCGCGATCACCCCGTGGTTGCGTGCAAGCACATCTTCAATACGCGCGCGGTCGGGGTCATTGCCGGCGCTCGGCGCGGGGCGTGCTGCAGCCGGCGCACGCGGCAGGTTCAGGTCGGTCACCTCGATGCGCGGGCCACTGGCCAGCAGTTCGGCGCGCTGGATCACATTGCGCAGTTCGCGCACGTTGCCGGGCCACGGGTGGCGCTGCAGCGCGGCGGCGGCGGCGCTTGACAGCGGCTTGCCAGCGGCCAGGAAGCGCTCGGCCAGCGGCAGGATGTCACCGGGACGCTCGGCCAGCGGCGGCAGTGCCAGCTCCACGGTGTTCAAGCGGTAATACAGATCTTCGCGGAAGCTGCCGTCGCGGATCATCGCCGGCAGGTCCGCATTGGTCGCGCTGACCACGCGCACCTTGACCTGCCGCTCGCGGTTGGAGCCCAGGCGCTCGAAGCGGCCAGTTTCCAGCACGCGCAGCAGTTTCATCTGCCCGCCCAGGGATAGGTTGCCAATCTCATCCAGGAACAGCGTGCCGCCGTCGGCCGCTTCGAACTTGCCCTCGCGCGCCTTGTTGGCACCGGTATAGGCACCGGCCTCGGCGCCGAACAGTTCGGCTTCGATCAGTTCCGAGGGCAGCGCGCCGCAGTTCACCGCCACGAACGGGCCCTTGGCCGCCAGTGAATTGGCCTGGATGATCTGCGCGATCTTTTCCTTGCCGGCGCCGTTGGGGCCGGTGATCAGCACCGGCAGTTCTGAGCGTGCCACCTGGCAGGCCAGGGCGATGATGCGCTCGCTGGCTGGATCGGCGAACACCGCATCACACAGCTCGTACTTGGTTTCCAGCGCCGTGCGCTGGCGCTGTTCGCGGGCGCGGCGCTGGTCCAGCTCGCGGCGCGCCTCGGACAGCTCCAGCAGGTTGTTCACCGTGGTCAGCAGCTTGCGGTCATCCCACGGCTTGGCCAGGTAGTCGGCGGCACCGGCCTTCACCAGGTCCACCGCACTGCTCAGGTGGGTCCAGGCGGTCAGCAGGATGACCGGCAGATCGGGGTGGCGCGCTCGGATCTGCGCGAACAGTGCTTCGCCTTCCTCACCGGACGTGGTGTCCTCGGTGAAGTTCATGTCCTGGATCACCAGATCCACTGGCTGCGATTCCAGCAGGGCCAGCCCTTCGGCCGGGCTCTGCGCCTGCAGGGTGTCGATGTCATGCAGGGAAAACAGCACGTCCAACGCAGTGGCTACGCTGGCGTTGTCGTCGATGATCAGGATCGCAGGCATGGACGCATTCTGGAGAAGGGATGGGTGGCGCCGAGAGAGCCGTGACCGGCGCCACCCATCAAGCATAGCCAAACCCGTGGCTGCGCAGGGGGCCGGGAGGTCAGTGCGGCGGTGGCGGGGGCGGCGGCGCTGGCGGCGGTACCAGCACCGCCTTCCAGGTCGCCACGCTGACCGCCTGGCTGAGCGTGCGGCCGTCGCGGCGCAGCAGCAGGTACACCTGTTGTCTGCCCGCCGAATCTGCGCGGCGAAGGGCGGTGGCAAGCGCATCGATCTGGCGGACCGGCGTGTCGTCCACGCGCAGGATGCGGTCGCCCCGGCGCACGCCGAAGCGTGCCTCGGGACGCACTGCCTGCACGTCCACCTGTCCTTCGGTGGAGCGCAGCGCCAGCTGCGCGCCATCCTGCTGCCAGTTCATCGTCTGCACCGTGCTGCTGCCGGCAAGCGCCGGCAACGGCAGGACCAATGCGAGGGCCAGAACCAGGGTGCGCATCTCACGCCCCCCGGGTGGCCACCGCCGGCGGCACCGCAGCGGCACGCCGGGCCGGGCCGAACACCGCGATCTGGCCCAGCACCCACAGCAGCAGCGCGCCCAGCGGCAGGTACAGCAGCGGCATGCGCGGCAGCTCGTACATGTTCATCAGGGCCAGGTTGATGGCGTAGGCCGCCAGCATGCCCAGCACGATGCCCAGGGTGGCCAGCAGGAAGTTCTCGGTCTGGAAGTAGCGCAGGATCTGCCCGCGGGTGGCACCCAGCGCACGGCGGATGCCGATCTGCTTGCTGCGCTGCTGCACCCAGAAGCTGGCCAGGCCGACGATGCCCAGGGCCGTGACCACCAGCAGCGCCACGCACACCGTCACCAGCAGGCCGACCATGGCGCGGTCGTTGCTGAAGTACTTCTGGCGCTGTTCTTCATAGGTCAGCTTGTCGCGCATCAGGCGGTTGGGATCGTTGCGTTCCAGTGCAGCCACCGCGGCCTTCAGTACCTCGTCGCGGCGTTCCGGTGCGGTGCGCAGCATGTAGGTGCCGCCTTCGTCGAAGCCACGGCGCAGCGGCATCAGCATCGATTCGGACCAGTTGTTGGCCCAGCCGGTTGGGGTGGTGAGCGTATCGACGATGCCGATCACATGCAGCGGCTGCTTGCCCATGTAGTAGGTCTTGCCCAGCGCATTGCCGTTGGGTTCCATCTTCGCGGCGGTGGCCTGGGTGAAGATCACCGGGATCGCCTTGTCCTGCGAACCGGCCTTGCTGACCACTTCATAGTCCCGGTATTCGTCGGGCTGGAAGTCACGCCCGGCGATCACGTTGATGCCCATCGTGCGGATGCCGTCTTCGGACATCGTGTACATCGATGCTTCGGTGGTCGGCTGTTCCTGGTCCTGCTGGCGCTGGATGCTGCTGCTTGAAGAACCGCTGCGGAAGGGGAGCTGGTTGATGATGGTGGCGCTGGTGACGCCGGGAATGGCGCGCAGCGAGGCCAGGTCTTCGCGGGTGCGGGCCAGGCCGTTGGTCTGCTTGCCGATGCCGCTCACGCGCACCATTACCAGTTCGTTCTCGGCGATGCCGCTGGGCATGCTGATCTTTTCCACGCGCTGGCTGACCAGGAACAGCGCATTGCAGACGATGGCGCAGGTCAGGGCGACTTCCAGCACGATCAGGGCGGCAGCGGTCTTGTGCCGGCGCAGGGTGCTGAGGATGGGGCGGATGTCCATCGGAGTCCTCGTTCGGGTGCTTACTGCGACTTGAGCTGGATGGCCGGGGTGACCTGCATCGCGCGCCAGGCGGGCAGGAAGCCGGCAGCAAGGCTGGCAAACAGGGTCAGGCCGATGGCCAGCAGCAGCATGCTGCCGTCCAGGTGGGCCAGCTTGGCGTAGTCCACCGGCTGCTGGCGCACCGCGAACAGGCCGAGCAGGGCCACGCCGATGCCGAGCACGCCGCCGACCACGCCCACCGCACCGGCTTCCACCAGGCATTGCAGGAAGATCTGCCCGCGGCTGGCGCCCAGCGCACGGCGCACGCCGATTTCGCCGCTGCGGCGCAGGAACTTGGCCAGCAGCAGGCCCACCGTGTTGACCAGGCACACGCCCAGGAAGCCAAGCGCCAGCCACAGCTGCAGGCGCACATCGCTGGGCACCGCGCCGTTGAAGTCCAGCCACTCCATCACGTTGCGCAGGCGCACATTCGGCGGGCGCTCGAAGCGGCCGGCCTCACGCTGCTGGCTGGAGTAGTTTTCCAGGTAGCGGCGGTAGTCGTCGGCCTTTTCCGGCGGCACTTCGGCCCAGTACTGCAGCCAGGTGCAGGGCGCGTTCAACGAATAGCTGTTGCCGTCCGGGTTCTCGCCGAAGCAGTTCATGTTGCCGCTGCTGCCCAGCTTCATGTCGAAGGAGGTGGTGACCGGCAGCAGCAGATCCTCATCCTTGCCGTAGCTGCCGGTGGTCAGGTCGAAGAACTGCGGTTCGGGATTCCATTCCTTCATCACGCCCACGATGCGGAAGCTCTGGCCATCCATGCGGATGTCCTTGCCCACGCTGTTGCCGCCTTGGTACAGCTTGTCGTTCAGCGCCTTGGAGATGACCACCACGCGCGCGCGGCCCTCATCGTCCTGGCGGGTCCAGGGGCGGCCGTACTGCATGGGCACGTTGAACATCGGGAAGAAGTCGGCCGAGGTCCAGCGCGTATCGATCGTGAACGGCTGCAGGGTGCTGCTGTCCGGTTCGATGGTACCGCCGCCGGCGCTCATCAACGCCTGGCGTTCGGCCTTGGCTTCGCGCAGCAGGGCCTCGCCGTCGAAGCGGGTCATCTGCGAATTGGGTTCTTCGCCGGGCACGTAGCCACCGCGCGGACCCGGGTCCAGCTGCACGTAGAACAGGCGATCGCTCTTGTCCGGAATCGGATCGCCGGAGAGCACATGGAAGACGGTCAGGGTGGTCATCGAGGCACCGATGCCCAGCGCGATGGCCACCACCATCAGCGCGGTCAGCACCTTGTTGCGGCGGAAGCTGCGCGTCGCCAGGCGGGCGTAGTAGGCGAACATGGTCAGGCCCTCACTCGTTCACGGCAACGATGCGGCGCGGCGTGGCCAGCACCGGCTCACGCACCAGGTCGGTCACCTGGCCATCGACGATGTGTACGTTGCGCTGCGCGCGTGCGGCCAGTTCCGGGTCATGGGTGACCATGACGATGGTGGTGCCGGCGGCGTTGATCTCTTCCAGCAGCTCCATCACACCACGTGCCATCTGCGTGTCCAGGTTGCCGGTCGGTTCGTCGGCCAGCAGCAGGCGCGGGCTGCCGGCCAGGGCACGGGCAATGGCCGCGCGCTGCTGCTGGCCGCCGGAAAGTTCGTTGGGGTAGTGCTTCATGCGCGAGCCCAGGCCGACCTGGGTCAGCGCCTTCTCGATGCGCTCGCGGCGCTCGTTGGCGCTCATTTTGCGGTAGCGCAGCGGCACATCCACGTTGTCGAACAGGTTCAGGTCAGGAATCAGGTTGAAGCCCTGGAAGATGAAGCCGATCTTCTGGTTGCGCAGGCGGCTGCGCGCATCATCGCCCAGCGTGCTAACGTCCTGGCCATCGAGCAGGTAGGTGCCGCTGGTGAAGGTTTCCAGCAGGCCGGCAATGTTGAGGAAGGTGGTCTTGCCGGAGCCGGACGGGCCGGTCACGGCCACGAATTCGCCTTCCTTCACCTGCAGTTCCAGCGAGCGCAGTGCGTGGGTTTCCACCTGTTCGGTGCGGAAGACCTTGGCGACCGAACGCATTTCGAGCATGTACATGGGGTGTCCTCTCTCCAGGATGTGTCAGTTGACGGAGACGCGTTCGGCGTCCTTGAACAGGTCGCTGCCGGAGACCACGATGCGGTCGCCCGGCTGCACACCCGACTTGATTTCCACTTCGCCCAGGCTGCTGACGCCCAGTTCCACCGGCCGGCGCACCGCAGTGCGGCCGTCCATTACATAGGCCACGCCGTTGCCCTGTTCCACGAACGGGCCACGCTCGACCTTCATCACGTTCCGGCGCGTATCCAGCAGCACGCGCACCGACATGCGCTGGCTCTGGCGCAGGCCTTCGGGCTGTGCGGCGGCAAAGCGCACGCGGGCATTCACTTCACCGTTCACCACCTCCGGCGAGACGGCGCTGATCTCGCCGGCGAACGGCTTGCCGTTGCCGCCGGTCAGCTGCGCCGGCATGCCGATGGCCAGGTCGCGGGCGAAGCTTTCCGGCACCTTGATCTCCACTTCGAACTTGGACAGGTCCACCACGCCCAGCACCGGCGCGTTGGCCGCCAGGTTGGTGGCCTGGGTGGCCTGCACCTGGCCCACCTGGCCATCGAACGGGGCGCGCAGGGTCAGTGCGTCCACCTGGCGCTGCACTTCGGCCACCACCGCCTTCTGGCGGTCGGCCAGCAGGCGCTTGTTGCGCGCATCCAGGTCGGCGCCCTGGCTCTGCAGGCGGGCGTCGGTGGTGGCGTTGGCCAGGGTGATGTCGGCCTTCTTCAGGCTGTCCTGGGCCTTGGCCAGGTCGATCTGCGGCACCGCGCCGCCGTCGTAGCCGCGCTGGTAGCGCTGCAGGTCGCGGTCGGCGGCCTGCCGTTCGATGCTGGCCTGGTCGGTTTCCTTGCGCGACTTGGCGCGGGCCAGGGTGGCGTCCAGCGCGGCGCGGCTGGCTTCGGCTTCCAGGCCGGCCAGGGTGGCCTGTTCCTGGGCCAGCTTGCTGCGCAGTTCCGGGCTGTCGATGATCGCCAGCTCCTGGCCCTTCTTCACCACGTCACCGGCCACCACCTTCAGGTCCACGGTGCCGGCCGAGATGGCGTACAGGGTGGGGCTGTTGGCGGCGATCACGCGGCCGTCGGCGGCGATGTCGCGCACCAGGTCGCCGCGCTGCACTTCGGCAATGCGCACCCGGCTGCTGTCGAACGAGCGGCTGGCATTGGACCAGGCATGCACCGCCCAGCCGATGGCGGCCAGCAGGGCAAGCCCGCCCAGCACCGGCCAACGGTAACGGCGCAGGGCGGCGCCCGAGCGGGAGGTGCCGGCCGGGGCGGAGGAAACGATCTGGTCCTGGGCAGAGGTGTCGCGGATCATCGGGTGCGTGCCTGTCGGTGGTAGCCCATACCAAGCACGTCGCGTGCCAACTTTTTGGTGTTATGAATCAGTGATTTAGCGGCCGGCGGTCGGTGTCCGGGTGTCCGCGGACACTTCAGCGGACACATTCATTAAGCGGACAGGCGGGGGAGGGCGGACACCCACGCTAGAATGCCGACACCGTCTTCAAGGAAACGCGACATGTGTGGAATCGTAGGTGCGATCGCTGATCGCGATGTGGTGCCGGTACTGATCGAAGGACTGAAACGACTGGAATACCGCGGCTACGATTCTTCCGGTATTGCGGTGATCGACCAGGGCGAGCGCCCGGACGTGCGCCGCGTGCGCCGCACCGGCCGTGTTTCGGAAATGGCCACCGCCGCCGAGGCCGAGGGCTTCAACGCCAGCCTGGGCATCGGCCACACCCGCTGGGCCACCCATGGCGGGGTGACCGAGGCCAATGCGCACCCGCACATCAGCCACGGCGTGGCGCTGGTGCACAACGGCATCATCGAAAACCACGAAGAGCAGCGCGAGAAGCTGCGCGCGCTGGGCTACACCTTCGAGTCGCAGACCGACACCGAAGTGATCGCGCACCTGATGCACCACCACCTGAAGGGCGGCGACAGCCTGCTGGGCGCGCTGCAGCGCACGGTGAAGGAGCTGACCGGCGCCTACGCCCTGGCTGTGGTCAGCCGCGCCGAGCCGGACCACTTCGTCTGCGCGCGCATGGGCTGCCCGCTGCTGGTGGGCCTGGGCGAGGGCGAGAACTTCGTCGCGTCCGATGTCTCGGCCGTGATCTCGGCCACGCGCAAGGTCATCTTCCTGGAAGAGGGCGACACCGCCGATATCCGCCGTGATGGCGTGCAGGTGTTCGACGAACACGACCAGCCGGTGCAGCGCGACACCCATCTTTCCGATGTGTCGCTGGCCTCGCTGGAACTGGGCCCGTACCGCCACTTCATGCAGAAGGAAATCCACGAGCAGCCGCGCGCGCTGGGTGACACCATTGAAGCGGCGATCGACGCCGGTGGTTTCCCGGCCGAGCTGTTCGGCAAGAATGCCGAGGCCGTGCTGGCTGGCATTGAAGGCGTGCAGATCCTGGCCTGCGGTACCAGCTACTACTCCGGTCTGACCGCGCGTTACTGGATCGAATCCATCGCCGGCCTGCCGTGCAGCGTGGAAATTGCCAGCGAGTACCGCTACCGCGCCGCGTATGCCAATCCCAAGCACCTGATCGTGACCATTTCCCAGTCCGGCGAAACGCTGGATACGATGGAAGCGCTGAAGTACGCCAAGTCGCTGGGCCACACCCACACGCTGTCGATCTGCAACGTGCCGGAAAGCGCGATTCCGCGCGCCAGCGAACTGGTCTGCTACACCCGTGCCGGTGCCGAGATCGGCGTGGCCTCCACCAAGGCCTTCACCACCCAGCTGGCCGCGCTGTTCCAGCTGACCGTGGTGCTGGGCAAGCTGCATGGCCGGGTGGATGCAGCGCAGGAAGCGGAATACCTGGAACAGCTGCGTTTCCTGCCGGGCAGCGTGCAGCACGCCCTGAACATGGAACCGCAGATCGCCGCCTGGGCCGAGCGCTTCGCGCGCAAGAGCAGCGCGCTGTTCCTGGGCCGTGGCCTGCATTACCCGATCGCACTGGAAGGCGCGCTCAAGCTGAAGGAAATCACCTATATCCACGCCGAGGCCTACCCGGCCGGTGAGCTGAAGCACGGCCCGCTGGCGCTGGTGGACGAAGACATGCCGGTGGTGGTGATCGCGCCCAACGACAGCCTGCTGGAAAAGGTGAAGTCGAACATGCAGGAAGTGCGCGCGCGTGGCGGCGAACTGTTCGTGTTCGCCGACCAGGACAGCAACTTCAACGAGTCCGAAGGCGTGCACGTGATCCGCACCCCGCGCCATGCCGGCGTGCTCAGCCCGGTGGTGCACACCATTCCGGTGCAGCTGCTGGCCTACCACACCGCGCTGGCACGCGGCACCGACGTGGACAAGCCGCGCAACCTGGCCAAGAGCGTTACGGTGGAATAAGCCGCACTGCGCTGGCCGCCTCTGGCCAGCGCAGGTCAGTGCGCAGGAGGTGCGTCCAGCAGTTGCTGTAGTGCCTCCTCGTCCATTCTGGCGTAGTCATCGTCAATGTCGGACGTGGCTAGGCGAAGGCTGTCCACGGCGTCTGCGAAGTTGCGCAGCACCGGATGGTCGAAGAGTACGGAAACAGGAATGTCGACTCCGTACGTTTCGCGCAGATGCGCCTGCTGGCGCATGGCCGTAAGCGAGTGGCCGCCGATGGTGAAGAAGTTGTCTTCGCGCCCAACATGGGGCACTCCCACCAGCGCCGCCCAGAGTGCCGCCAGGGCGATTTCAGTTGCCCCTTGCGGTGGCGTTCGGCTGGTGGTTGCGACGTCGGCAGGCGGAATCGGCAGGCACGCGCGGTCGAGCTTTCCGTTGGCATTCAACGGCAACTGTTGCAGCCGCTGAATCGAGGCAGGGAACATGTAGGCGGGCAGTGAATCCAGCGCTGCCGTTCGGACTTCGGCCGGATCGGCCGTTCCGGTGAAGTAGGCCAGGATACGGCCCCCTCCGCTGTCGGGTTGCCACACCACGGCAGCCCCATCAACGCCGCTGATGCGGCGCAGGATGTGTTCGATCTCGCCGGGTTCGATGCGGTGGCCACGGACCTTGATCTGGCTGTCGTTGCGCCCGTGGAAGCGCAGGATGCCATCGTTGTCCCAGCGACCCAGGTCCCCGCTGCGATACATGCGTGCACCAGGTGTGGTGTCGAACGGATCGGGCACGAAACGTGCCGCAGTCAATGCGGGTTGATTGAGGTAGCCGCGCGCCACACTGGCACCGCCAATGTGGATCTCTCCGACCATGCCCGGCGGCAACGGCCTGCCCTGCGGATCGAGCACGTACAGATTCGTGCGGCGGATCGGCCGGCCGAGAACGGGGGCGGGCTGGTCATGACTGATCGGATGCAGGGTTACCGCGACGGTGCATTCAGTGGGGCCGTAGACATTGAAGAAGCGGATGCTCTGACTGGTCAGCAGGCGTGACCACAATGCGGGGGGGATCGCTTCACCGCCCAGCAGGACCCGCCCTGGCCGGTGCGGAGCGCCCACCGTGCCAGCCAATGACGCAGGTTGGGCGGGGTCGAGCAGCCCGGCTGCAAGCAGCGGTTCCAGCTGCGAAGGAGTGCAGTCGAAGATGTCGATCTGCTCCTGTTCTAGATAGCGCAGCAGCGCCTGGCCATCCATGCGTTCGGCGGAGGGGAGAACGTGGATGCAATGGCCTGACAGGAGTTGCAGCACCGCCATCAGGGACATGTCAAACGACGCCGATGCGTTCAATGCAACGCGGGTACCCGCCGCGCAGCCGTGGTGGGTGGACGTTGCCATGGCTGCATGGAAGTTGATCGCAGAGCGGTGCTCGACCATGACGCCTTTGGGACGGCCTGTGGAGCCGGACGTATGGATCACGTAAGCCAGGCTCGACGGCCCAAGACCTCCTGGAGTGGGCGGAACGGGCAGATGATCCTGCGAGGGGTCCTCGGAGATGCAGTCCAGTGCAGCAACCGGGCCGTCGTAGTGGAAGGGCAGAGTGTCTTGGTCTGTCTGGCTGAGAATCAGCAGCGGCTGACAATCGGCGACAATGGCGGCCAGGCGCTGGTGGGGATGGTCAGGGTCGAGGGGAACATAGGCCGCCCCGGATTTGAGAATGCCAAGGATGCCGGCGATCTGGTTGGCGGTCCGGCCCGCATGCAGCGCGATCCGATCATCCGGGCGGATCCCGTGGAGTGCGATATGGCGGGCGATGCGCTGTGCGCGCCGGTCCAGCTCGGCATAGGTCAGGCTCGCCTCGGCGGAGACCACGGCACAGGCATCCGGGCGAGCCGCTACCTGTGCCTCGAACAGCTGATGCAGAAGCGGTTCGCCTTTCTCCGATGCAGTGACCTGGTCAAGGCGTTCCTGCTCACCACGTGCGATGCAGGGCGAGGGCAAGGGGAGGTCGACCAGCGGCGTCAGTGGATCCGCCGCAATGCCATCGAGCAGCACACGATAGGCGCTTGCCCAGGCCGCTGCGGTATCGGCTTCAAACAGATCCGCGTCGTAGATGAAACTGCCGCAAAGGCCGTCGTCATCGGGTGTCCAGGCGCACTCGAGATCGAACTTGGCCTCTGCGGGCGGCGACAGTGGCTCCATGCGCAGTCCTGGAATTTCCAATGCCGAACGCGGGGTGTTCTGCAGCGAGAACATCACCTGGAACAATGGCGTGTGGGCCCGGCTGCGCTCGGGCTGCAGGGCGTCTACAAGGCGCTCGAAAGGTAGTTCCTGGTGAGCGTAGGCACCTAGCGCCGTATCGCGGACCTGGTGAAGGAACGCGACAAAAGGAAGGTTTCCGTCGATCCGGCTGCGCAGTACAAGCGTGTTGATGAAACAACCGATCAGGCCTTCAAACTCCGGCCGGGAGCGGCCGGAAACCGGCGTGCCGACACTGATGTCGGTGTCGCCCGAGCACCGGTACAGCAGTGTCTTGAACGCTGCCAGCAATACCATGTACAGGGTGGCGCCGTGGCTGCGCGCGAGGTCTGCCAGACGCCCGGTCGCTGCGGGCGAAAGGTCGAGCGGTACGCGGCCGCCCCGGTGTTGGCGTACGGCAGGCCGCGCATGGTCCTGTGGCAGGTTCATCGTCGCAGGCGCACCATCCAGCTGGGCACGCCAGTAGTCCAGCAGCAGGCGTGTGGTGGCATCGTCGAGGTGGTGCCTCTGCCATCGCGCAAAGTCTGCATACTGCAGCGCAGGTGCAGGCAGCGCGGTTGCTGCATTGCCGCGGTCATGGGCATGCAGGGGAAGCAGCACCCTGGCTTCATCCAGCAGTACGCCCATCGACCAGCCATCAAAGATGATGTGATGCACTGTCAGCAGCAGTACATGCGTCTGCGGGCCCAGCATCAACAGGCGTGCCCGCAGCAGTGGGCCACGCTGCAGATTGAACGGCTGGCGGGACTCGGCAAGCATGCAGGCCTGGAGGTGCACCTCCCTTTCCGCGAAGGGGAGCCCGCTGATGTCCTCACACTGCACCGGAACAGGCATGCGTGCGTGCACGATCTGTATCAGTCCGTGGTCATGCTGTGCGAACGTGGTGCGCAGGATGGCATGGCGCTCGGCGAGGGCATCGAGGAGGAACTGGATCTGCTCGGCCAACGGTCCTTCGCCCGTCAATCGAAACGCCAGGGGAATGGCGTAGGCACCGGCATTGGCATCGAACTGGTGCAGGAACCAGAACCGCTGCTGCGGGAAGGAAGCAGGTGGCGGGCCGCCCTCGCTGGAGGGCAGGGCAACGGCGGCAGCGGCGGGCCTACTGCGGCCGGCCAATGCCGTGGTGAGCGCGTCCCGATGGCGGGTAATCAGGCTGCGCAGTGCATCGTCCAGTACACCCGGCGGCGCCTTGGCCTGCAGTACACCGTCCGCGCGCAGAGAGAGGGTGACGCCGGCTTCGGCGAGCGTACGCAGGATGTCGTTCATCAGGGGCCTCAGAACTCGAAGGTTTCCAGGGTGGAATCGTCTTCATCGACGTGCACCAGAAGGCGTTCAACCAGACGATTCTGCTCAATGAGCACGGACAGCTCGGCCACGGTGCGCGACTGGAACATGTCGCGCAGCACCAGCTCGGTGCCAAAGGTGGCATTGACCAGGCCAAGCAACTCGATGGCCAGCAACGAGTGGCCCCCGCGCGCGTAGAAATCATCATGCACACCAACCTCTGACACCCCCAGTACCTGGCTGAACAGCGCGGCCAGGCGCGACTGGCTGTCGTTGTCCGGTCCCGCGCTGGTGGGCCCTTCGTCGGACGGCTGTGGCAGCGCATTACGATCCAGCTTTCCGTTGGGCAGGCGCGGCATCTGCTCAAGCACGTCGATCACCGCCGGGACCATGTGTTCCGGCAGATGCTCGGCCAGCGCCCGCTTCAGTTGGCCAGCACGGAGGCCATGGCCGGTGACATGGGCGATGAGCTTGCGATCGCGGTCGTGAGCGGCATGGACAGAGACCACTGCTTCGGAAACACCGGCCTGGGCCAGCAGCGTGGCTTCGATCTCCCCCAGTTCGATGCGGAAGCCGCGGACCTTGACCTGCTGGTCCATGCGGCCGATGTAGTCCAGGCAGCCGTCTGGCCGCCAGCGGACCAGGTCGCCAGTGCGATACAGCCGGTCCCCGCTGTGCCCGGAGGGATCATCCACAAAACGCTCAGCGGTAAGGTCTGGCCGGTTCAGGTACCCGCGCGAAACACCGGCGCCGCCGATATGGAGTTCGCCAACGACTCCGACAGGTACCCGGCATCCCACCCGGTCGAGCACCAGAAGCCGTGTGTTGGCGATGGCGCAACCGATATGGACATCATCGGGTGCATCGCTGCGCATCAGGGCGGCGGTGGAGAATGTCGTCGTTTCAGTGGGACCATAGGCATTGCAGATGCGTCGGTGGGGGGCGGCCCCCCCCCCGCCGCCCCGCAGCAGCGCAGGTGCGACGGCTTCGCCCGCCAGGTTCAGCCACTGAAGCGAGTCAGGCAGGCCAGAATGCGCGATCAGCGCTGCAGTGATCGAAGGCACGGCCGTAAGCTGGCTCGGCATGTCCTTGGCCGTCAGTGAAAGTGCATCATCCACCAGCACGACCGTGGTGCCGGCGCAGAGAGGCACGTACAGCTCGAAGGCGGCCAGATCGAAATTGATCGACGTCGCCAGCACGGTACGGGCCAATGCCTGCTCGCCACAGAACTCGCGTCCCCAATGGACCAGGTTGGTGACGTTGCGGTGTTCGATCATCACCCCCTTCGGCTGCCCGGTGGACCCGGAGGTGTAGAGCACATAGGCCAGATCTTCCGGCAGCGAAGGTACGGAGGGGCGCTGCACCGATGCATCGTGTCCCCAACAACGACCGTTGCTCTCCAGGCAGAACGTGCGGATGTTGGACGACGCGACGGCAGCCCGGGTCGCCGATTGGGTCAGAACCAGAACGGGGCGTGCGTCATCCAGCATGAAGCGAAGCCGGTTGGCCGGATATCCCGGATCCAACGGAAGATAGGCTGCGCCGCATTTCAGTACGGCAAGCATGGCGACGATCAGGTCAGGGTTGCGTGCCAGGCACAACCCGACCAGCGCGCCGGGTAATGCGCCCTGCGCGGACAGCGCATGCGCCAGTTGGTTGGCACGTACATCCAGTTCTGCATAGCTCATGCTGTAGCTGCCACAAACCAGGGCGGTCCGGTCGGGATGGCGATCAACACTGGCTTCGAACATGCGGTGCAGGGAGGTTGCCGGGCCGTAGTCGCGATGGTTCTGGTCGCAGGCCGCCTGCAGCGCATGGGCTTCCTCGGCCGGCAACATGGGCAATGCTGCGACAGGTGTATCCGGTTGCGCGATGCAGGCGACGAGCAGTTCACGGAAGTGGATGGCCCAGCGTGTGACCGATGCGGTGTCGTAGAGCTTCGGGTCATGGCAAAGTCGCGCATGCAATCCCTGCCCGTCGATTCGCCATCGGGCGCTGAGCGCGGCGCCGGACGCGGCATGTGATCCGGCACCGACCAACATCGCCACCGCCGGTATGGCAGTGTCGGCAGGTGGGTGTGAGGCAGCGATCGGCAACCGGCGTGCAGCGCTGCAGACGGCCTGTACTTCGCGCAGATGTTCGTTGAACGACCGTTCCGGTGGCAGATGCAGGTGCAGTGGCTGCGGCAATGCGGTGGCGTCGGCGCACCAGCCCAGCAGCAGATCCTCCTGCGCGGTGTAGCGATGCAGCAGCACGCCCATCACGGCGAAGAGCAAGTGGTGCAGGGTCGCCCCGGAACGGTCGGCGAACGCCCGCAGGCTCGCTCTATCCGGTGCGGCAAGCTGCATTTCAAGGACTGCCATGGAGCTGCTCGACGGTTGCCAGTTCTGCCCGTCGCGACCGCGAGCGGCAGCAGTGTGCGCTGGCAGCACTTCGGATACCGGAAACGGTGCATCCACTGTCTGTAGGTGGCCTTCGGCCGTCCAGCGTGCGCTGACAGCAGCGTCGCACATCGAGGCATCGTCCTGCTGCTTTGCGTCGCGCGCGAACTGGATGGCCGTGGCTCCAGGTCGATCCAGGTACCCGTCAGCCACGCACGCACCTGCCAGCCACAGCCGTCCAACTGCACCATGGGGAACCAGTTGGCCCTGGCCATCGAGCAGGTACGCGCGGACATGCGAGTGCGGACGTCCGAGCGTTGCTGAAGCTGATGTCGGACCCAGCAGTGGCGATGCGGATATGGGCCCAACACAGCCGGGCAGGGTGTGTTCGCGCAGCAGCTGCGCGTCTGGCAGTGCGCGTTGCAATGACAGGACAGCATGTGGTTCCGGCTGGCCCGGCCCGAGCACACGCACCCGCGCCGGGTTGCCATGGGAAGCGATTCCGGCGCAGCGTGTCGGCCAGTCGGCAGCCACCAGCAGCTCATCCACGGTCACCCCAGGCAGCGACGGCGCGGGCACACATGGCAGCAGTACCAGATGGTCACCGGCCAGCATGCGCAGCCAGGCCGCGAACGCGTCTGCGTGACTCAGCGTCGGGTCCAGGCCGAAAATGGTCGGGGCACCGCTGGCCGGCTGCCGCAGTTGCTGCGAAAGCCGGGCAACGGTGGCATGGTTGAGATACATCGCCGTGTCATCCGCATCGAACAGGACGCACGCCATGCCATCGTGCGACGCCGCGGAAGGTGCCGGCCCTTCCGGCGCGCCCGCAGCATCCCAGGCGAGCGCGGGCAGCCCCATCGCACTCAGCCTGACCGCTTCCTGTGGGCTGGCCAGAACGCAGGCAACGTCCGCTTCGATGCAACGCTCCCGAACAACGTCATCGTCATCGATGTCCAGCAGTACGCAGCATGCGCCTGCATGCAGAATCGCCAGCAGACCTACCGCGAAATCAATCCCCGCGCGAGCATGCAGTCCGATTCGCTGCGCGGAGGTCGTCAGGCCGCGGAACATCATCATACGGGCCAGTGCCTGCGCAGACTCATCCAGTATTGCCCGACTGATGTGGGTACCATCGCTGAGGGTCAACGCGATACCGGACGACATGCCTGCGGCTGGCGGTGCAACGGCAGGCGGCTCGGGGGTGGCAAGCACGCATTCCCGCAGCGCGCGCAGATGGTCCAGCCCCGCCAGCACCTGGTCTGCAGGTACACCGAAGTCGATCAGGCAGGCCACCTCGTTCACTCCGCTCGCGCGTATGGCCTCGGCCAGAGGTTGGCAGCGCTCGAGGGTGCCCATCAATGTGCTGCCATGGTAGTAGCGATCAAACGCGTGCTCGATCACGGCATCGACGTCATCCTGGCCCGCACCGGCGGCGTCCTGCCCGAGGAAGCGAGTAACGTCCTGCGGCGTGCCGACCGAATCGACCAGGTAGCGCTTGAACGGCTCCTTCGCGGCGGCCAGGGCGGCCGTCTCGTTGGCGGCCAGGAAGGTGTGGACCAGCAATGTCACCGTGCCGGGGCCGTCGTGACCGGCCTTGGTGCGCTCCTCGCGGTAGATCCCGATCTTGTTCCGCAGTTCTTCCAGCGTCTGCCCCATCATGTGGGTAAGGACGTTGTCGCCGCCCTGCCCGGCACGGCGAAAGCCCTCTTCTCCCCCCGCAGTGGTGACCCAGACCGGCAGCGCCGCCTGCACCGGTCGGGGGCGGATGCGGATCTGCGCAGGCGCGCCGTTGCCATCCGGCAGGGACACGGCGTCGCCACGCCAGAGCGACTTTACAGTGTTGATATCGGCAGCCAGGGTCTGGCGGCGCTGACCGAAGCGGTCTGGTGCCAGGACAAAGTCGCGGGCAGAAAAGCCTGCGGCAAAGCCAATGCCTACCCGCCCTCCTGATACGTTGTCCACCACCGACCAGTCCTCGGCCAAGCGCACCGGGTTGTGCAATGGAAGGACACAGCTGCCGGCCCGCAGGCCAACGCGCGATGTCATGCCAGCAATGAGGGCTGCCGTCACCGCAGGGTTGGGGAAGGCACCGCCGAAGTCACCAAAGTGGCGCTCGGGCATCCAGACGGCCTCGAAGCCGTGCAGATCGGCAAATCGAGCACCTTCGGTCAGCAGGCGATAGCGGTCAGCGGCGGAGTCGCTATCGTTGTCGCTGGCGAAGAAGAACAAGCTGAAATTGAACGCGTCGGCGTTCCTGCCCGTGCCGCGTCTGGGCGTGGGCTGGATCTCGGTCGACATAAGGTTCCCGCACTCAGCCAGCAGGCGCTGCTCGGGACCGGCGAGCAGGGGCAGCTGGGAGAGGCGCCTGTCCGGCGCTGCAGCGATACCTGCCAGCAGTGCACCGAAGTTCTGCGTGATGCGGGTGATGGTTGCCGGTGCGAACAGGTCCGTTGCGAACTCCCACGCCAGTGCCAGACCATCATCGCCGACGCTGAAGTAGAGGGTCAGATCATACTTGCTGAAGGGAAGACGCATTTCCCCCTGTTCAAGCGGTACATCATCGCTGCGGTCGGCATGTGAGCTGCGCCCGCCCATTGCTTGGCTCTGATCCAGATAAACCAGCATGATCTGCACAACAGGCTCGTGGCTGAGGCTTCGTGGCGGGTTGAGATGCTCCACCAGTGTCTCAAACGGCAATTGCTGGTGGGCGTAGGCAGCCAGCAGATCTGCGCGCGTGTGCAGGAGGAAATCAGTGAACGTGGGGTCGGATGAGGTGTCCGACCGGGATACCAGAGTATTGACGAAGCAGCCGATCAGACCCTCCAGCTCTGTCTGCTGGCGATTGGCCACAGGGAAGCCGGTGACGATGTCCTGCTCACCGCTGTAACGCGACAGCAGCGTGGAGAATGCGGCCTGCATGACCATGAACAGCGTTGCACCATTGCGCTGCCCCAGCTGCTGCAGCTGGTCGAGCAACGCGCGCCCGACCTGGCTGTGCAGGCGTGTGCCGCGGTAGCTTTGACGCGCAGGTCGCGGAGCATCCAGCGGAAGGCTGTGCAGCACAGGCGCACCGTGCAGCCGCGTCTTCCAGTAGGGCAGCGCGCGTTCGATCGCGTCCGCGGACAGGAATTCCTGCTGCCACAATGCATAGTCCAGGTACTGCAGTGGCAGCGGTGGTGGTGGCGCTCCGCCATGCAGCTCACGATCGTAGCCCTGTGCGATCTCATCGATGAGCAGGTTCAAGGACCAGTTGTCCGCGCTGATGTGATGCTGCGTGACGATCAGCAGGTCGAGATCCTCGTCGAGATGGACCACGCATGCACGCAGCATGGGGTCACGTTCAAGGTCGATTCTCCGCAGCAGGCAGTCCTGCCAGATGCGCTCGGAAGCGTGGCGCTTGGCCTCTGGTGGCAGGGTGCGGATATCAATCTGCTCGATGGGAACGTCTGACAATTCCAGGACCACCTGGCGGGGCCCGCCATCTCGATAGTGATAGACCGTCCTCAGTACTTCATGCCGTTGCACGACCGCTTGCAATGCCCGTTCCAGTGCCTGCCGGTCCAGATTGCGGATGAAGTGGTGGAAACCGGTGTTGTAGGCGGAGCTGTCCTCCTCAAGCTGGGAAATGATCCACATCCGCTTCTGCGAGGCGGAAAGTGGTCCTTCGCTGATGCCGTGCCGGCGCGCGAGCGGGGGCGCTGCATCGATGGCAGCGGGTCGGCGCGACAGCCTTTCGATCTCCTCGGCCTGGCTGGCGATGGTTCGCAGCGTGAACAGCTTTTCCAGCGTGATGTCCAGGCCGAACAGTCCGCGCATCTCAGTGATGACCCGGATAGACATCAGCGAATCGATACCATGATCAAACACATCGTCATGGCGCTGGATCTGGTCATTGCCGATGAAGTTTCTCCAGAGCGTGGTGAGCTGTTCTTCCACGTCGGCCAGCTCCTTTACCTGCACCGGAGCCGGTGCCGGTGCCGCCTCACCGCTCTGCACGGTACCTGTGCCAGCAGTGCGGGGGACGCCGCGAACCAGGTGTTCCGGATAGTGCCTTCTACCCTCGAACGGGTAGGTTGGCAGTGCCACGCGTCGCCGTTGTTGGCCGGCGTGTACAGCGGTCCAGTCAATGGTGACGCCAGCTTCGAACAGCTGCCCAAGACCCGCCAGAAGCTGGTGGTACTCTGGATGCTCACGCGATGGCAGCATGCTGATGCTTCGGTTGCCGGCGGCGACTGCGCCGTTCTGCGCAGCGAAGGCCGTCAGTATCGCGCCGGGTCCCGTCTCGACCATCAGCCATGTTGAATCCACGCACAACGTGCGGACCGCCTGGCCGTAGCGGACCGTCTCGCGCATCTGCCGGCTCCAGTAGCCTGCAGAAGTGATTTCCGCGGTACCGACCCAATCGCCGCTGAGACTGGACACGATGGGGAAAGCAGGTTCGCTCAGAGCGATCCCTTCAAAGGCCCGCTCAAACTCCGCAACGATCCGGTCGATGTGATGCGAGTGGAAAGCGTGGCGTGCCGGTAGCTGGGCGGTGTGCGTACCATCTGCCCGCAACTGCGCCTGCAACGCGTCAAGGGTTGCAGGCTCTCCGGCCAGGACCGTCTGCAGCGGGCTGTTGACCGCCGCAACGGCAACCTCCGGGGACAGCAACGGCAGCAGCTGCTGTTCATCCAATGCCACTGCCACCATCCGTCCCGCAGGCAGGGTCTGCATGAGGCGGCCGCGCTCCACCACCAGGGCAAAGGCATCGTGCAGCGAGAACACGCCAGCCAGGCAGGCGGCGGCGTACTCGCCCACACTATGGCCCAGCAGGGCATGGGGTTGGCAACCCCAGTGCATGAGTTGCTGCGCCAGGGCGTACTGCACCGCAAAGAGCAGGGGCTGTACCTGGTCGGTGCGCATCAGTGCGGCATCGGTACCAGCCAGGAAGGCCGCGCGCAGATCGGTGCGCCCCATCCCATCAGCCAGGTCCAGGCACTGCTCCATGTACTGGCGAAACACCGGTTCCCGTGCATGCAGGTCGCGTCCCATGCCTGCGTACTCCGACCCCTGCCCTGGGAACAGCAGGCAGACGGCAGGTGCGCTGGCCGCGACATCGCCAGCGCCGGTGGCAGTTGGCTGCCGAGCTGCCAACGCAGCAATATCGGAAACGACAAATGAGATGCGGTGGGGCAGCGGCCGACGGCCGACCTGCAGCGTGTAGCACAAGTCAGCGAGATTCTCGCGTGGGTGCGAGGCCGCATGGGCGATCAGGCGCTGCTCCACCTGCGCGAGTGCGGACCCGCTGGCCGCTGACAGGCAAACCAGATGCGGCGCGGCCGGCGCGTCGTCCTGCTGGCTGTCATCGGCAGCTTCCAGGATCACATGGGCATTCGTGCCGCCGATGCCGAACGAACTGACGCCCACGCGCGCGGGGTTGCCCTCCTTGCCACGCAAGGGCAGTGGCCGGTCCGCGACGTACAGCGCGCTGCCCTCCAGTTCCAGCAGGGGATTGGGGCGACGATAGTGCAACGTGGGCGGAACACTGCCATGACCCAGCGCAAGCACGGCCTTGATGACCCCCGCCACGCCAGCAGCCTCGCCAAGGTGGCCCAGATTGGATTTGACCGAGCCGATCGGAAGTGAGGCGCTCGGCGCGTCGGCAAAGATGCGCTTCAGCGCGGCGATCTCGATCGGATCACCCAAGCGGGTACCGGTGCCATGCGCTTCCACGTAGCCGATGGACGTGGCAGCGACATGGGCCCGCTGCAGCGCTGCTGCGATTACCTGGGCCTGGCCATCGACGCTCGGCGCTGCGAAACCCACCTTGTTTCGACCATCATTGTTGATGGCCGAACCTTTCACAACCGCCAACACGCGATCATTGTCTGCCACCGCGCGATCCAGCCGTTTCAGAACCAGCACGCCGCAGCCTTCGCCCGCCCCCGTACCGTTGGCGTCCACGTCGAAAGGCCGGCAGGTGCCATCGGGTGCGAGCACCATGCCATCCTGGTAGGCATACCCCGCGTTGTCGATGGACACACTCACACCGCCGGCAAGTGCCATTGTGCAGTCATCGACGATCAGTGCCTGGCAGGCCGCGTGGATTGCGACCAGCGAAGTGGAGCAGGTGGTGTTGATGGTCAGCGCTGGCCCGGTCAAGTCCAGACGGTGTGCAACGCGTGTGCTCAGGTAACCGGATTTGTTCAGCGCGGCAACGCTGAAGCGGTCGGCCATGGTCGCTTCGACATCCAGAATGCGCGCCAACCAGCCGTCGGAGGCGCTGGCGCCAGCATACACGCCGATTGTCCCAGCATACTGGCCGCTGTCGTAGCCTGCGTTTTCCAGGGCTTCCCACGCCACTTCATGGAACACCGCGAACTGCGGATCCATGACGCTGGCGTCGGCAGGGGTGTAGCCAAACAGAGCGGCATCGAACTCGAGCTTCCGGTCCAGCACTCCCCGCTTGCGCACGTACCCCGGCTGCGACCGCATCTGGTCGCTGACACCGGATGCTTCCAGTTCCTCGTCGCTGACACCACGGAGCCCCTCACGGCCCTCGATCAGGAGCTGCCACAGCGCATCGACATTGGCGGCGGACGGAAAGCGACCGGCCATGCCGATGATCGCAATTTCTGTGACCGGATTCTGCGGGGCGTTGGACGGCTGCATAGGGCTTCCAGGGTGTCGGGCAGGTTGCTGTCAAAGCGAGGGCGCGCGGACGATGCGCTCAGTGTTGATTGACGTCGATGCGGGAATGCGTGATCGCGCGTCGTTCTTCGATCAACTGCGCCAGCTGCCGGGGCGTCGGGTTGGCGAACAGGTCAGCCACGCCCAACGGCACGGAAAAGCGATGCTGGAGATCATGCTGAACGGCGATGATCAGCAACGAGTTGCCCCCGATCTCGAAGAAGTTGTCGGTCATTGAAAGATCCTGTTCGATTCGTCCCAGATGGGTTGCCCAGGCTTCGGCCACAATCCGTTCGGTTGCGCTTCCAGGTGTGCTGTGCGGGCGCGCAGCGCGCGGCGCGCACGCCAGGGCCGAGAGCGCGCGTCGGTCGGCCTTGCCGCTTGCCAGCAACGGAATGGCATCGACAAGCACGTAACTACTGGGGCGCATGACTTCGGGCAGTGCGCGCGCTGCCTCGCCCTGGAGCGTGGTGATGAACGCCTCGTTGGCCGCTGCCGCCGGTGCCACGACAAAGGCCACCAGCTGCCTGGCGTTGCCGTCACCCACTGCGAGTACATGCGCCTGCTGTACATCAGGGTGCGCCTGCAGAGCGGCGCAGATGTCACCGGGGTCGATGCGGTAGCCACGGAGTTTGATCTGGTCGTCGATACGGCCGAGGTAGTCCAGTTCACCGTCGGCGCGCCACCGGACCCGGTCGCCACTGCGATAGAAGCGTGTCTGGCCGAACAACGGTGACGGGAGCGCCACGAAGGCGCTGGCATTGGCCGGCGCATCCGCCACGTAGCCCAGGCCCAGGCAGGCTCCACCGATGAGCAGTTCGCCGGGTGCACCGATCGGCTGCGGTCGAAGGAATGGGTCGACCACGGCCAGGACCACGTTGTCGATGGGTCTGCCAATGGGTACCCGGGACCCTGCCGGGCAGGCAAGGACATGATGCACACACCCGATCGATGCCTCGGTGGGGCCATAGAAGTTGTGCAGCTGGGTGAGCGGCAATACCCGCGCGCAAGCTTTGGCCAGTGCCGGGGTCATCGCCTCACCACCTACGATGAGGTGCTTCAGCGGCAGCGGGCTGTCGTCCCGTCTGCGCTGCAGGTGGCGAGTGAAGACTTCAAGCAGTGTCGGCGTGAAATCGGTCAGGGTGACTCCGTGCCGGGTGATCTGTTCACGGAGATGTTCCGGATCGGTGTACAGCGCGGGTTCGCGCATCACGCAGATGCCGCCCCGGCTCAACGGCCAGAAGAACTGCCAGACGGCTGAATCGAAACAATGGTGGGTGGTCTGCAGCACCACGTCGTCCGCCTGCGTGCCGAAGCAACGGTCCATGTAGGCCAGTCGGTTCACGATTCCACTGTGCAGATTCACTGCCGCCTTGGGCGCTCCCGTCGATCCGGAGGTGTGCATTGCATAGATCGGCGCATCGACGCGCGTTGGCATACTGTCATCAGCCTGACGCGGGAGCTGACGCCAGTCCACCTGCAGTGAAGGCCACGCCCAGCGTCGTGTCGTTGAAGCGAGGTGCAGCACCATCACTGGCGCAAGCCGCTCCAGCGCAGCGGCCAGCCGCTCCTCCGGCCACTCGCTGTCCAACGGCGCGAACGCGGCCCCGGACTTCATGATGGCCAGGAATGAAAGCGGTACCTCGATGCAGGCGGGCATGATCACCGCGACGAAGCAACCCGTCCCTGCACCTGCCGCCGCCAGCTGTGTCGCCAGTGCATTGGCGCATCCGTTCAAGCTGCGATAGCTGACGTGGGTGGCGCCGAACACTAGCGCTGTCTTCTCGGGCGTACGCGATGCCTGCGCTTCTACCAGCGTGTGCAGCGCCGAGGTATGGGTGCGGGCGATGGTTGTCCCGTTCCATGCCGTGAGCGTGGTCTCGTCGTCTGCGTCGAACAGTGCGAGGTCCTGGATGCGTGCCTGCGGATCGTCTGTAAAGGCAATCAGGACCGATAGGTAGGCCCGAACCAGGCGTTCCACCGAGGTACGCTCGAACAGTGCATCATCTGCATTCCATTCGATGGTCAATCCGTTGTCACGTTCGCAGACGGCAATATCGAAATCGAAGGCGCTGGTGTGGCTCTCCTGTGACAGGCACTGCATCGATACGCCGGAGGAACTGAAACTTCGTAGATGCCGTTGCGGCATTGAGAGGAAAATCTGGAAGACAGGCGCGTAGGCCGGGTCGCGGGCCGGGCGCAGCGCATCCAGCACCGCATCAAAGGAGGCTTCCTGGTGCTCGTACGCCTGCAGGCATTGCTGGCGATTCAGCTGCAGCAACTGCGACAGGCTCATGCTGGGATCAAGCTGCGTGCGCAGCGCCAGCGTATTTGAGAAGTAGCCGATCAGTCCTGTCAGCTTGGCATGGGTGCGACCGGACACCGGTGTGCCGATGACGATGTCCTGCTCACCACTCCAGCATGAGATGACGGTCGCCAGCGCGGCATGGATCAGCATGAACAGCGTGGCGTCATGGGCGCGCGCTACCGATCTCAGCCGCGATACTACGCTGGCATCCAGGTGTGCGGTAACCTGGAATGCCGATATACCCATCGTGCGGGGCCTGGGGAAATCGAGGGGGATGGAATGCGTGGCCGGAATGCCGGCAAGGTGCTGTTGCCAATATGCCAGTTGCGCCTGCCATCGCGGCCTACGCGAGCGGGCCAGTTGCCAGCAGGAAAAATCGGCGTAGGTGACTGGCAGCGGTGGCAACGGAGGAGGGTCGTTCGATTCGTCCGTGTCATCCGCTGCATAGAGTGTGCTGAACTCGTGCAGGAGTATATCGAGGGACCAATCATCCATGGCCACATGGTGCACCGCCAACAGCAGCAGCCACGTCTCCTCGTCCAGCCTCAGCAGTTGTGCCCGCATCATGCGGTCTACACCCAGGGCGAAGGGCCGTGCCTCAAAGCGGCGCCGTTGCGTAGCCGCTTCGGAGTAACGTGCCGGGCCGTCGAGCGCGCGCAGATCCTGTTGCTGGATATCCAGTGGGGCGCAGGGAAGGACGCGCTGAAACAGCTGGCCATCTACATGCTCCAGCACGGTGCGTAGCGCCGGGTGCCGGTTCACGATGGTGTCCAGCGCCCGTTGCAGCCGCGGCGTGTTCAATTTTCCCTGTATGCGCAATGCCGTGCAGAGGGTATGCGCGCGAGGATCATGGATCTGATCGGAGAGCCACAGACGCTGTTGTGAAAGCGAGGCCGGAATGCGCATGCGCGGATCACAGGGCGGGATGTCGTCTCGCGCGGCGCGTGCCTGCAGGAAATGGATGATGTCTTGCTTGTGCGCGCGGATGAGCGCTGCGACGTCAGCATCAATGCTGCCCGGGGGGGCGCGCGTCTTCAGAGTGACATCCTCCAGCGTGAACTTGATGCCGCGCTGTGCAAGGCCAGACAGGAGCTCGCGAATCTCGTTCACAACTTCATATCCTTATGAAGACGTTCTGGCAGGCAGGCCTGGCAGCGGCCGCGTCCATTCGTGTGTCATGCAGTGCGCCTTCTGCGCGCAGGACGCTGCCGGTCCGCATGTCGATGGATCCTAGCATGGCCTTCGCTTGCCTGGCATCGACCTGTACTATCGTCGTCCAGCTCCCTGCATGATACTCATCGCCGTGGCCTCTCCCTGGATCATCCATCGCCCGAATGCCGCGCGTCGGCTGCGCCTGTACTGCTTTGCCTACGCAGGTGGGCACGCCGGAGTTTTCGCACCCTGGCAGGCCTTGCTTGAACCCCACGTGGAAGTCTGTGGCATTCAACTGCCCGGACGCGGGGCGCGCATGCGCGAGCCCGCCGCAGCATCGTTCGATACTCTCATCACTGATATTGCCGGAGCTATTGCAGAGGCTGATGATGGGCGGCCTTTCGCCTTCTTTGGCCACAGCCTTGGCTCGCTGCTTGCATTCGAGGTGGCGCGAGGTGTCCGTCGCATGGGCCACCGACTTCCAATACACCTGTTCCTGTCCGGCAGTGAGCCAGCAGCGTACCGCTCGCCCGGGCCAGCGTTGCATCTGATGTCAGATGATGCACTTGTACGGGAGTTGGCTGCGTTCAATGGAACGCCCACGGAAGTGCTGGCCAACCGCGAAATGATGGTCCTGTTGTTGCCCATGCTGCGTGCCGACTTTGCCTTGGTGCACGGCTATCGCTATCAGTCGGCTTTGCCGCTGGATGTCCCGTTCAGTGTGCTTGCGGGCCGACGCGATGATCGCGGCAGCGGCATTGACGTGAGCCTATGGGGCGAGGAGAGCACGGTGGGGTCGGAGGTGCGTTGGTTCGAGGGTGACCACTTCTTCATCAACAGCCATCAACGTGAGGTCGTCGATTACGTTCGCGAACGCATGCTCGCCACCCTCGGCATGGCGGTGGGGGGGGCGGGTCACTACCATAGGTAGCTGGTGAACACTGCTGTGCGTTCCAGGCGCGATACACTGATCTGGCAGGTGTCGCCCTGCGAGAATCCGGCGCACAGGGGCTGGGTCAGCTGCAGATGCAAGCAGCCGGAACGCGCATCCCAGCGCCGGCAGCGCGCGGCTTCGAAGCCGAAGAACCGCCCGACGCTGGCATGGGCCGCCTTGAACAGGCTTTCCTTCGCGGAGAACAGGGCCGTCGCCAGCGCGGGGTAGCTCCATTGGTCGCATACCGCAGCCTGCAGCACTGCTGCCTCTTCGGCATCCATAGCGGTGGACCGCAGCGCTTCAAGCGTGCCTCCATCTACGATCATCTCGATGTCGATGCCAATTCCACGGTGTGGCGAGGCAGGCAGCGCGATCGCAGCGGCGTAGGGCCCCGCATGGGTAATGCTGCCGATGATGCCTTCCGGCCACAGCGGTTGGCGCATCGTCCCGATACCGACCTGGGTCAGCGCCGTGTGACCCAGCTGCATCAGCGCCAGACGCGCAGCGCTGCGGCCGTGGAAGAATTCGGCCTGGCGCTTGGGAACGCTGCGCGCGATGGTATCCGGGCAAGCGATGCCGGCAGCAGTGAATGCCGAGGGGACGAACTGCGCGGGGTCATATTCCACCAGATACAGTCGGTGCCCATTGGCCCCTGGAAGCGCGCGATGACGGATGCTCGCCGGCAACCCATCATCGCCATATGACCGAAGGCTGTCGTCGATGGTCCATGAGGCAGGGTGCATGTCAGGAAGGCTTCCGCGCCGCTACGCGGTTCTCTCTGGCATGACGGCGGGCATGTGCACGGTTGCCGGCCTGAAGGGCCGCATGGGCTGCAGCACCGTGCCGGGCTTCCGGCTGCAGCGCAGCGGCAAGCGCGCGGATGTTGGGATGATGGAACACATCTGCGATCCGCAGCCGTCGCGGGAGGGCGCGTTGGTTGGCGCGCACGACGAACTCGCTCAGCGCGGCCGAGTTGGCACCGAGCTCGAAGAAGCTGCGGTTGATGCTGATCAGCGACACCGGGATTCCCAGCAGTTCGGCCAGTATGCCTGCCAGCTGCTCCTGCAGCGGGGTCTCTACCGCCGCGTGGTGCCCTGATGTGGCCAACCCGAGGTCGAGACCACGCAGGGCAGCACGATCGATCTTTCCCAGCGCCGTTACCGGCAGCGCTTCCAGTGGAATGAACAGTGCGGGGATCATATAGTCCGGCAGCCGTGCGGCCAGATGGTTGCCAACCTTGGCCAGGAAGACGCTGTCGGTGCAGACGACGTAGGCCACCAGCATGGCATGCTCGGCCTGTCTGTGGGGAAGCACAACCGCGTCACGGACAGGTTCAAGCGAACGCAGCGCATGCTCGATCTCGCCAAGCTCGATGCGGTGGCCATAGAGATTCAGCTGGTCATCATTGCGTCCGATCACCACCAGGTTTCCGTCAGGACGGCGGTAGGCGAGATCCCCTGTCCGGTACAGGCGTGCGCCCACCGTGTCGGAGAACGGGTCGGGGATGAATTTCTCTGCGGTCAGCTGTGGGTCGAACAGATAGCCGCGCGCAAGCTGCGCGCCCGAAACGTGGATCTCACCGGGCATGCCCTCGGCCACCGGCTCCAGGAATGCGTCCAACAGGTACAGCCCGGTATTGGCCAGGGGCACCCCGATTGGTGTGGTCGAAGCGTCGGTGATATAGCCGGCGGGCACATCGAAGTAGGCGACATCCGAGCTTACTTCGGTGGACCCATAGAAGTAGGTCAGCTGCAAGCTGGGGCGCACCGCCTGCACCGTCGAGATCAGCCCGGGGTTGAGTGCGTCGGCACCGACGAACCAGCGGGTAAGCAGCGGCAGGTGCGCGAAGCGCGCAGCATCCTGGTCCAGGACCATGCGCAGTAGTGAAGGCGACGATGCGGTATGGGTGATGGCGTGATGCTCCAGGGCATCAAGCAGCATGTCTGCGCGATTCAGCGCCGCTGCCGTCAGGATGACCAGGGTCGCGCCGGCTGCCAGCGGGAAGATGATCTCACGCTCTGCCCGTACGAACCCCATTGGCGTGCTGTGCAGGACGCGATGACCCGCTTGCAGGCCGAAGTGCTTGATCATCCAATGCGTGCGGTTGGCGATGCCCCGGTGGACGCCGACCACACCCTTCGGCAGCCCCGTCGAGCCGGAGGTATGGATGACATAGGCCGCCGCATCAGGCGGGATTGGAAGATCGAGATTGCTGCCATCGTTGACGTGCCATCGTGCCGTGTCGCGCAGATCGAGCTGGGTCTCCGGCGTCATCCAGGTATCTGCGCTGGAGTTGACCAGAACCAGTGCCATCTGTGCGCTTTCGGCAATGAGTCTGCAGCGCTCCGGTGGCAGCGAGGGTTCCAGCATGACGCTGCACGCACCGGCCTTCAGTGCCGCCAGGAAGGCAACGGCCATGTCAGCGCCGCGTTGCAGGTACAGTCCGACCCGCGTTTCCTGCTGCACACCGCACGCCTGCATCCAGCGTGCAAGCTGGTTGGCGCGGGTGTTGAGGTCGGCATAGGTGAGAACATCGTCGTCTGCGATGACCGCAATCGCGTCTGGCGTACAGCGCGCATGCCGCTCGATCATCAGGTGCACGCAGGGTTCGAGGTCGAAGCTCACCGGAACGGCCGCAGAGTGAAGGATCAACGCCTGGCGTTCGGCCGGTGCGATCAAGGGCAGCGACCGCAGCGGAGCATGATCGTCGGCCAGGATGCTGCGCCAGAGCTGTTCATACATTGCCGCGAAGCGCTCGATCCTCGTCCTGTCGAAGATCTCGCGGTTGTAGTTGTAACGCGCATGCAGTCTGCCCTGGTACTCAAGGACGGTCAGCCCAAGGTCGGCCTGTGTGCTCCGGGTGGACAGCGGGCAGGTCGAGAACCGCAGCCCTGCCAGTTCAATCTGTGCGTTGTCGAGGTTGAGCAGGAATGGTGCGGCATCGGCGATCCCACCAGCCTGCTGGAAGGCGAAGCGGACGTTGGGTTGCAAGCTTGATGGCCAGCTGCTGGGTGTGGCGTTGCCACGCCCAGCGAGCGCGGAAGGCACCTGCTTCTGCTCGAGCATTTCCAGCACGCGTGCGCGGGTCTGTGTAACCAGCACGTCGATGGGCGCTTCTGGATCGACGTCGCAGGCGATGTGCTTGAGGTCTACGAAACATCCGACGACGTCTGCAAACTCCGGCACGGCGCGCTGCGAGACCGGAACGCCGATGATGAACGAGCTCTGCCCACTCAGCCGTTGCATCAACGCCTGCCATGCCACCAGCATTGCAGTGGACAGGGTGGTTTGCCATCCAGCGGCCATCCTGCGGATGCCTTGCGACAACGTTGCATCGAGGTGAACCGTCAGTTCATCGCCGTGGAAGCCGAAGTGCTTGGGTCTGGGGCGATCCGATGGCAGTGTGATGATGCCGGCATACGCGGCTGTAGCAGCACTGGCGGCGGCCACCAGTGCCTGCCCCGCTTCGCTGTGCAGCCAGCGCTCCTGCATCTGCAGGAAGTCGGTGTAGCATCGCGACGGCAGATCGTGGGCTGGCCGTGCGTGGATGATCTCCTCATACGAGCGGGCTAGGTCTGCAACGAGAATCTGCATCGACCAGGCATCGACTGCTATGTGGTGTACCACCAGATGCAGCACGCTCTCATCCGGGCCTGTGTTGTGTAGAAGATAGGCGTGGAATACGGCCTGATCCAGGGCAAGTTCGGCCGATGCCTGCGCGTGCAGGGCGGCTTCGATCTCCTCTGGAATCGATGGAAGCGCAACGACGGTCAAAGGCACGCCACCCGCGGCGCGCTGAACGGCTGACAGTCTCCCGTCCACCTCCTGATAGAGGGTGTCCAGGACTGGGTGCCGGGCGATCAAACGGGCCAGTGCCTTCCGCAGGACGTCGGGGTCCAGCTGGCCGGCTATCCGCAAGGGCAGGGAGATGTTGTAGGCGCGCGCTTCCGGCCGCAGCGCCTGCAGTTGCCAGATCGCCTGTTGCTGTGGCCCGATTGCTGGCCCGGCAGCCGGCGTGGCCGCCGGCAGCTCCACGACTGCACGCGGCAGCGCGTGTGCCTCCATGGTCTCCGCGCGGAACTGGCCCACGGTCATGCCATCAAGCAACCGGGCCATGCCGATATGAAGGTCGAACTGTGCGGACAAGCGGTGCTCAAGCTCGGCGGCTTGCAGCGAGTCCAGGCCATAAGCGGTGAGGGTGCGATCAGGTCGCAGCTGGGTCTGCGGCACCTGCAGGAGTTCAGCCAGAAGGTGCAGGGCACTGCTTGCATCGTTGGCAGGCGTCGACACCTGCGCTGCCTCGCCATCCCCGGCCGGGGATGCCGCAGGGCTTTCCGAGATGCCGGACGGGAAGCGGGCCAGCTCATCCAATGCATGCGACTCATGCAGCTGGCGGCAGGTGCTGCGGCGGATCTTGCCACTGGATGTCTTGGGGACCTGGGCCGGCTTGACCAGTGAAAGACAGTGCAGCCGAACCCCGAACTGTTCTGCAACGAGCTGGGAGACGTCACGCCACAATCCATAAGGATCGATCCGGCGCAAGGCGGTGCGCTCGACCTCCTGCACCAGCGTCAGCACCTCTTCGCCTTCGTGCTGTGTGCCGAAGCAGGCACCGCCACCGGTCCGCAGCTCGGCGAAGGCCTCCTGCACGGCAGCCTCGATATCCTGTGGATAGACGTTGCGGCCACGAACGATGACCAGGTCCTTGAGGCGACCGGTGACATAGATCTGGCCGTCGTGGATGAAGCCGAGATCGCCGGTACGCAGAAACGCGCGCGTGTCCCCCTTCGGATGTGCGTGGAAACTCTCCTGCGTCAGCGCCTCGCGCCCCCAGTACCCCTGGGCCACGCTGGTGCTGTGCAGCCAGATCTCGCCAACGGTGCCGCTTTCGCAGCGCAGGCCGGTGTCCGGATCGACAATGACGAGTGCGCCCTCGTCAGGGAGTTCACCGCTGCTGACCAGTTCCACTGCTGTCCCTGCATCGCTTCCATCGCCGCCGGTGGGCAGCACGCGGTGCCCGGCCAGCGCCTGGCGGTCGACCCATTGGGTGATCGCCCCCTGCTGGCACGCCGCGCCGGTGGCAAACAGCGTTGCCTCGGCCAGCCCATAGCAGGGGAACAGCGCCTGGCGGCGGAACCCGCATTCGGCGAAGGCGTGGCTGAAGCGCTGCAGCGTGGCGGCTGCGATCGGCTCGGCGCCGTTGAAGGCGACCCGCCAATGGCTCAGGTCCAGCCCGGCCTTGTCCTGCTGGCGTATCCGATCGACGCAGAGCCGATAGGCAAAGTCAGGGCCGCCGCTGGTCGTGGCACGGAACCTGGAGATCGTCTGCAGCCAACGCAGTGGATCCTGCAGGAAGGCATTGGGCGCCATCAGGATGGCTGTCGCACCGAGGAACAGAGGTTGGAGGATGTTCCCGATCAGCCCCATGTCGTGGTACTGCGGCAGCCAACCTGCAACAACCGTCGTGTCGTCATGGCCAAACTTACGTTGCATCAACCGCTGATTGCCCATCAGATTGGCGTGACTGACCATCACGCCCTTGGGGTCGCCGGTGGAGCCTGAGGTATATTGGAGAAAGGCCAGCGCCTCTGCAGGAATCGTGGGCAGCCTGGCGTGAGCGGCGCCCCGTCCGTCTTCGTGCAGAGCAGGCGTCACCACCACGGCCATGGATAGGTCCGGCTCGCACTGCAGCCAGCGGCTGACCGCGGCACGGTCCGCCCCGTCAGTGAGGATCATGGTGGCGCCAGCGTCGCTGGCGATGCGCGTCAATCGCTGCCAGTGCTCCTGGCGCGTGCCTGGCAGGTGGACAGGAACGGCAACCACCCCGGCGTACAGGCAGCCAATGAAGGCGCGGATGAATTCCAGCCCGGGTGGATACAGCAGTAATGCCGCTGCAGGCCTCCCCTCTGTACGCGACAGCAGGTGCGCGGCCACGTGGGTCGCGGCGTGGTGGAGCTGCTCATAACTCAGCGTAGACTCCTCCTCCTCTGGCCCCAGGAAGCGGAATGCGATCTTTCCCGGCCGGCTCGCCGCATGTGCCCGCGCGACATCGATAAGGGTGGCGGCGGCCACCGGGCTGGACAATGGGTTCATGTCGGAAGATCGCTTGGTTGCAGGGGAGCGTTGAAGGAGTGTTCCAGGATGCAGCGCATGCCCGCTTCCATCTCCTTGCGTTCGTTGGGGTAGCCCAGCGAACGGTTGATGTAACGGATGCCGTCGTGGACTACATCGGTATTGCGATGGCTATGGCCATAAACGTGGATATCCGGGCCCAGCATGCGGATCTGCGCCTCCAGCGCTGTGCTTCCCATCACCGGCAGCAGCAGCCGCGTCGTCAGGTTGTCTGCCGGCAACAGATCCACACGCGGAACAAAGTGCGAGAAGCTGATCACGGTTCGATTGCGGACACGCAGCGCCGATTCGTTCATGCCGAGGAAATGCGCGTTGATGCCATTGCCCGGCATGCCGGTTGGCCAGCGGCAGGCATGGAAATCCATCCAGCGTTCGCGCAGGGCCACGTCGGCCACACCGAAGCTGTCGTCATACCAGGAAAGCAGTGGCACAACGGAGATATCGCCCAGGTGCAAAGGGGACATCGAAACCCCGCATTCGGCACACGCTGCCTGCACCTGTGCGAACTTGCCAGTAGACAACAGGGCGGGTGCGTCGCGCAGCACCCACAGATCGTGGTTGCCCGGCACGAACAGCACGGTGCGGAACCGCCGGGTCAGCGTCGTCAGGCACCAGCGAAGCTGCGGCAGCTGGTCGGACAGGTCACCTGCCAGGATCAGTACGTCGTCCACATGATCCTGGCAGGACAGCGCCTCGAGCCATGCCCGGTTCTGGGCATGGTCGATGTGCAGGTCGGACAGCGCGAAAATCCTCATTCCCCTGGCCGCACCGGTCGTGAACGTGAGATCAGAGCTTGATTTCGAGTGTCGCCCGATACAGCAGCGCCGTTTTGCGGCGCCGCTCTATATCCGTCGAGCCGTTCGCGTCGAAGTAAGCGTTGCCTGAAACAATCGCCTGCTGCAGCAGGTTGCCCACGCTCACGCGCAGCTTGCTTTTCTTGCTGATGCTCCACAGTCCATAGACATCGAACTCCCGGCGAGGGGCACTGAACTTGGCCTGGTTCAGCGTATTACGAATGTAGCCGCCATTCTGGTAAGTGAAGCTTCCGCCGAGGGTCCAGTCGGTATTCACCTCGTAATCGGCTGCAAGCGTGGAACTGAGCTTTGCCTGATCCTGCAGCCGGTTGTCGGGCCCGGGTACGTCGTCAACACGTGACCAGTTGCGCGTCAGGTTGAAACGCACATCAATGGCCGGCGCATTTGGCAGAAGCGAACGCAGCGGGAACTTGCTGTCCATCTCAACGCCCCACGCATGCGCCTTGCCGCCGTTGTAAGGCGAGGACACCCAACGCCCATCGATCAGACGTGTCTCGTCACGGATCACGTCCTCGATGCGGCGGCCGTACACGCCCACGCTGTACATGGCAGTGTCGGTCCAGTAGTGCTCATAGGCCAGGTCCAGGCCAGTGGCCAGCTCCGGCTTCAGTGCCGGATTGCCACGCTGGTCAGGTTCCAGTGGGTTGTTGTTGGTGGAGGTGTAAGGACGCGGAATGAGCTGGGCGATGCGGGGCGAATTGTAGGTGCGGCTCAGTGCCAGGCGGATCTGGTCGTTGCGGGTGTTGGGCAGCTTCCATAGCGACTGAATGGACGGGGACAGCACCTGGTCGCTGTTGCGGATGCGGCTGAACGAACTGCCAGTGCTGATGGTCTTGAAGGACTCCCAGCGGGTCCCGAGATACAGCGACCACTGCTTGCTTACCTGCCATTCGTCCTGCGCATAGAATGCGATTCGGCTGATGCGGGCCTCGAAATCCAGGTCGCTGATGGCGCCGGTCACGCCAGGCAGGTCGGCCAGCCGCTGTACGCGACTCTCCTCACGGCGCTGAAGGCTTCCGTCCCAACCCAGCTCAAGCGAGTGGTCATCGAACAGGTCAATGGCGTACTTGCCGGTGGAGGTCACCCCGTGTTCGCGGATGCGTGCGGTGGTGTGGTCGTCCAGGTTCTGGCTGCCATCGGCGGCAAAACCACGCTCGAGGAAGCGATAGTCCTGGCGGTTGTTGTTGAGCCCCAGCTTGGTGGTGAGCCGGCTGCTGTTGTCGAAGGTGCGTGTCCAGTTCAGGTCGCCGCGCATGCGCAGGTCGTCAGTGTCGCTGTCCTGCAGGTAGCGCATATGGGTGACGGGGTCACCGACTTCCATCGAATACCCGATGTCTCCTTTCTTGCGGAACTCCGATGCATCAAGGAAGCCCTGCACGGACAGCGTGTCACCATTCTCGAAAGCGAGGCTCATGCTCGGCGACAGCGACAGCGTGTCGGTGGTGCCGGTGACGTGGATGTCGCCATCGCGAATGCGCAGCACGGCATCGTTGGCGTCGCGGTCGGTGTGGCGCTCGGTCTCGGTGACAAGGAAATCGCGCCGGCTCACGGTGCCATTGATCCCGTACGACAGATCGCCGCGCTGGTCGGAAAGCTGCCAGCTGGCGCTGGGCGAAAGACGGCCGCGCAGGCTGGCGAGGCTGAGCTTGAGGTCCTGGCTGCGCTTGCGGGTGCCCTTCTTCAGGATGATGTTGATCGTGCCCGCAATGGCCTCGGCGCGCTGATCGGCCGTCGCCGCGCGCTGGATCTCGATGCGCTCGATGCTGTCCGGGGAAATCGAGTCAAGCGAGAAGCCTTCGGGGGCGCGTTCGCCATTGAGCAGTATCTGGGTGTACCCATTTCCCATGCCGCGCAGGGTGATCGCGCCGGACCTGCCACCGGGGCCGACGCCTACGGTGACGCCGGGTAGGCGTTTGATACTTTCGGACAGTTCGGTGTCACCGAACTTCTGTAGATCTTCCTGTGTGACGACGAGGCGCGACACGGTGTCATCGCGACGGGCGTCATACCCGGCGGCGCCGAGCACGGTCATCGATTCCAGCGTGGTGACATTCTTTCCGTCGCCTGCGGTGGCGGAAGAGGCCTCATCTGCAGGAGAGGCAGCCGGTGCCGGATCCTGGGCGTATGCGTTCTGCAGTGACAGCAGCAGGGTTGCGTAAAGCGGAGAGCGCAGTGAAGCGCCAAGTACCAGAGATCTCAGCATGATAGGGCCGGGTAGTCAGACGGGTACTACTTGATCAGGTACTGCAGCGGTCTGCCGTATGCCCGATCAATCTCCTGACCGTTACAACATCCCTGCCTCCATCCAGAGGACTTTCCGCTGGATCATAGGGGAGAGGTTGGGTGGCATCAAGTGCACTCAGCCGGAGAGCGTGCTGAATGCGCGGACGGCACGGGCGTTGAGTTGTGATCACGTCACATCGAGAGTGTGAGCCGCCGCACTGACCAGCGCTTCTACGTCTTTGGATGACGTATGTGGCATCGCTGTGACGACGTTATCGGGTTGACTGCGACGTGCTGAAAGGCGCGTTGACGCTGCGCGAGGGGTTCTGATCTAATCCGGCGGAGTCTCCATATGGAAGTGGGAAACGAACGGATGCGTCACTCCCCTTTTGTCGGTCGATTGCTCCTTTGTGTGTTCGTTCCGCTTCTTGCAGCTGGTCTTTGTGCCGGATGGATGTTGAAGCGCAGCGTTCCGGGCATTCATGGGAGTGTGGAGGTGTCCGGCGTGCAGCGGCCGGTGCGCATCCAGCGCGACGATGACGGCGTTCCCTCGATCACGGCGGCCACGGATCACGATGCATTCTTCGCACTGGGTTACGTGCATGCGCAGGATCGCATGTGGCAGATGGACTACCGGCGCAGACTCGGTCGCGGAAGGCTGAGCGAAGTGCTTGGCGAGCGTGCATTGCAGAGCGACAAGCTGATGCGCACGCTGGGATTGGAGCAAGCCGCACGCCAGGCGCTGACCCATCTCACCGACGTTGAACGCGCGGGGCTTCGTGCCTACGCGGCGGGTGTAAACGCCTGGATTGCGGGAAACCACGAGCTTCCCGTGGAGTACCGCTACTTCGGTACACGACCGGAACGCTGGGAAGAAAGTGATTCACTGCTGATGGTGAAACTGCTTGCGCTCAGCCTCGGGGGAAACTACCGGCAGGAACTGGCCAACCAGGTGCTGGTGATGCACCTCGGTGCTGAACGTGCCTCGGAGCTGACCGGCCTGGACCTTCGTGAACCGGCGACGGCTGTGACCGGCGCGGGCGACCCAGCGGCTGACCCAATGGCCGGACTATGGCAGGCCACTGGCCGCATGGAGCGCGACGCGGGCCTGGGAGGAAAAGGGGTGGGCAGCAACGCCTGGGCGGTGGCTGGACGCTACACGGAAGGGGGCGTGCCGATGCTCGCCGGTGACCCGCACCTGCGCCGACAGCTGCCCACCACGTTCTACCTCGCCAAGCTGAAGGGCGATCGCATCGACGTGGTCGGCGCAACCTTGCCGGGCGTGCCGGTGGTGGTCTTCGGGCGCAACGCGAAGATCGCCTGGGCCGCTACCAATCTTGCCGCCGACGCGCAGGATCTCTATGCCGAACGCCTGTCCTTGGACAAGGAACAGTACGAGGCGGACGGCAGGTGGGTGCCGATCACATCGCGCGATGAGTGGATCCATGTCGCGGCCGAATTCCCGGCGGCGCTGCGGGAGCGCTACCCGCCAATCCGCTGGCGGGTGCGCTCCACGCGCAATGGGCCGCTGGTAAGTGACGCGGTCGCGGCTGGGGGCCGGGCGCTGGCACTGCGCTGGACGGCACTGGACCCCGATGATCGGAGTTATGGCGGCATTCTCGCCATCAACTACGCCGAGGACCTTCCTGCATTCCGCCACGCGCTGAGCGACTACGCCGCACCGGCACTCAACTTCGTCTACGCCGATCGCAGCGGTGATATCGCCATGCTTGCGGCCGGCCGCATTCCGGTACGCAATGCCGGAAATGGTCTCCTGCCGGCACCTGGCTGGGACGATAGTCATCGATGGTTGCGCTATCTGGAAGCGGCCGAACTGCCGGCGCAGATCAATCCCGTAAGTGGTCGGGTGGTGAGTGCCAACCAGCGCATTCACGACGCGGACTATCCTTGGCTGATTTCCAACAGTTGGCAGCCCGACTACCGTGCCCGACGCATCGAATCACTTCTTGCATCGCACACGTCCGATGGCCGCAAGCTGACCGCGGGCGACATGTCGGCCATGCAGATGGACGTCATGGAAACACAGGCTGCCGAGGCACTGCCATTGCTTGCACGCGCCGTCGGCCATACCCCGCTGCAGAAAGACCTGCTGAAGCGCCTGCACGACTGGGACCGGCGCATGTCAGAAGACAGCGTGGGCGCGGCGCTCTATCACGCATGGTCGCGCCATCTGATGCTGCGCATGACGGAGGCGCCACTGCGTCTGGATCTGGTTCACAGCGAACGGCTTGCGATTCTCAAGGAGCAGCGTGAGACATTCCGGCCAGAGCTGGTGCGGCGTATTGCAGGCGGTGAGCTGCAGCACTGGTGTGGAGGGTCGCAGCAGCGCTGTGCAGACATGGCGCTTGCGGCGCTGGATGATGCGGCCATCGAGCTGAGACGCCTGCGCGGCAGTGACGTTGATGACTGGACGTGGGGCAAGGTGCATCAGGTGAAGCTTCCGCACTCACCCTTCGACCAGTTCCCGCTGCTGGCGCGCCTGTTCGATCGACGCATTCCATCGGCGGGGGGGCGATACACGATCAACGTGTCAGTCGCCGACTACGACGACGAGCATGGCTACGATGGGGTATTGGGAGCCACGTATCGGCAGGTCATTCCGCTGGGCGATCCGGCCGCCAGCCTGTTCAGCCTGGACAGCGGTCAGTCCGGCAACATTGTCGACCGTCATTACGCCGATTTTGCACAGCGACACAGGACGGGGCCGGGCATTTCCATCGGCTCAACGACTGCAGACGGCGGCACGGACAGCATCTTGGTCCTGCGCCCGCGGAACGCCGAGTCGAAGGGGGCTGCGCAATGAAGCCAATCGAGCGCGCGGACCTGCATCGGGGGCAGTTCCATTTCCTGGCATCGCGATCGCCAAACCGCATCCTGGTGGCAGTGATGGCGGGCATTGCAGGGGGGATTGCCTACGCAGCCCTGGTGCCGCTTATCCTCCTTTCACTCGCCCCTGTCAGCCCCACGCTCTCGGAGTTCACCCAGGAAGTTGCCCCGGTGGTACTTGGATGGCAGGTCCAGCACTGGCGCTTCGCTGTGGCGTTCCTGCTGTTGTGCATCTTTGCCCTGCTGGCACGTGCCGCCTCGCAGATCCTGTTCGGCAACGTGGTCGATGCCGCTGCAGCACAGCTGCGTCTGTACCTGTCCGAACGCATCCGTCGCTTGCCGATCGCCGATCTTGAGGCCATTGGTCCGTCGCGGCTGCAGAGCGCGATTGTGCTGGATGTGGCAAGGATGGTGGACGCTGCGCCCAATCTCCCGGCAGTCCTGATCAATATCAGTACGATCCTCTGTGCACTGGCCTTCATCGCATTCCTGCATATCAAGGTGTTCTTGCTGGTGGTGGTGGTCATCGTGCTGGGCGTGGTGAGCTATCGTCTGCCGCTGATCCTGGGGCAGCGCAGTTTCGCCCGTGCCCGCGACCGCCGCGACGGGATACAGGAGAGCATCCGCGGGCAGCTGTATGGAGCAAAGGAGCTGCGACTCAATGCCGGCAAGTACCACGATTTCATGGAAAGGGGCATGCGCAGGCTTGAAGCAGAGGTCGTGCGCCTGTCCCGGCGTGGCAACATCATTTTCTACCTCGCACTGCAGTACGGAAACCTGATTGGCTTTCTGGCCATCGGCGTAGTGACTTATGTGGCGGCAGCGCGCTACGGACTGTCCAGCGAAGTGCTGCTGAGCGTGGTGATGGCGATGCTGTACATCATCGGCCCGATCAACGTGATCGTGAATGCAATCCCCGCGCTGGCACAGGGTACGGTCGCGCTGAACAAGCTCAATGAGCTGCTCGACCGCATGCCGGTGGAAGAACTTGATGAAAGTGGAATGGCTCTTCCCTGCGACGAACTCCAGTTGCGCGAGGTCAGCTACTCGTATGCAGACCGGGATGGATTCCGCGTTGGCCCGGTTTCGCTGACCCTGCGGCGCGGGCAGGTCACCTTCCTTGTCGGGGGTAACGGCTCGGGCAAGTCGACACTGGCCAAATTGATTACTGGGCACTATCGCCCCGTCTCCGGCCAGGTGTTGTTCGACCATGCCGTCATCGATGAAAGCAATCTGTTCAGGGCGCGGCAGAGTGTTTCGGCCATCTTCCTGGACTTTCATCTTTTCACCCATCTGTTCGGCGCGTCCGAACAGGCCGCGAGCAAGGCCGAGCACTATCTCCAACGACTGGGGCTGGCGCACAAGGTGACGCTGGACGACCAACGGTTCTCCACCATCGATCTTTCAGATGGCCAGCGAAAGCGCCTGGCGCTGCTGGTGGCATTTCTGGAACAGCGCGACATCTACGTCTTCGACGAGTGGGCAGCGGACCAGGATCCGGAGTTCAAGCACGTCTTCTATACCGAGCTGCTTCCTGAACTGCGTCGCCAGGGCAGGATCGTGGTGGTGATCAGCCACGATGACAGGTACTTCAACCAGGCAGATCAGCTGGTGCGGATGAGTAATGGCCAGGTGACTGGCATTCAGTGAACTAGGCCTGGCAGTACGCTGGGCATCTCCCTTTGGGCGCCGGATGTGCACGGACGTCCGCGACACGGAAGAAAGAGAGGGTTGTGATGAATGAGGCGTTCGTTGCACCGGTTACTGCAGGATCCACCACGCGCATTGCCATTATCGGCCTTGCGTGCCGCGTCCGTGGCGTGGATACGCCTGAGCAGCTGTGGCAGGCCATCATGGAAGGGCGTGACACCCGTACCCGCGTGGAAGAGAAGGAGCTGCGGGAGCGCGGGGTGTCAGCGGCAGAAATGGCTGATCCCGATTATGTTCCCTTCACTCGTTCCATGATGGACGCAGCCTCGTTCGACGCCGGCTTCTTCGAGATCACTCCCCGTGATGCGCGCTACATGGATCCGCAGCAGCGCGTGTTCATGGAGTGCTGCCATGAGGCGATGGAGTCTGCCGGCTACGCACCGGATGGTGCGGCGAAGAACGTGGGGGTATTCGCCGGGTCTGCAACCAGCACGTACATGCTCAGCAACATCCTGCCCAGTGCCGGCGCAACAATGCCCTTGAACGTGCTCTATGAGCATGCCCGAGGCAACGACAAGGACTACCTGACCACGATGGTCTCTTACAAGTTCAATCTGGTCGGGCCCAGCATGAGTGTGAACGTCGCTTGCTCCACCGGACTCGCTTCGGTGGCGCAGGCCTGCAAGAGCCTGCTTGACCACGAGTGTGACATGGCCTTGGCCGGCGGGGTGCGCATCGAACTGCCCGGCGGTATCGGTTACCGTTACCAGAAAGGCAATGTTCTGTCGCCGCAGGGACGCTGCGCTGTGTTTGATGCCAGTGCTGACGGCACCGTCTGGTCTGATGGCGCCGGCGTGGTCCTGCTGAAACGCCTGCAGGATGCGATTGATGATGGTGATTTCATTCACGCCACCATCGATGGATTCGCGCTGAACAATGATGGTTCAGACAAGGCGGGCTACACGGCCCCCGGTTCGCTGGGACAGCAGAGCGTGATTGCCGAGGCGTTGGCATTCGCAGGTGTTTCTGCAGAGCAGGTTGGATACCTTGAAGCGCATGGCACCGGCACGGTGGTGGGTGACCCCGTCGAGTTCGATGCGCTGAGTCGTACCTATCCTCCTGCGGTCGATGGCATGCCGTACTGTGGGCTTGGCTCGCTGAAGGCCAACTTCGGCCACATGGTCAATGCGGCAGGCATGCTGGGGTTGATCAAGGCCGTGCTGGTGCTGCGCAACCGTACGCTGCCGCCCCAGATCAACTTCTCGCACGTCAACCCTGACATCGCGCTTGCTGGCAGCGCATTCCACATCCCGGTATCGCCGCAGCCCTGGTTGAGCCCGGGGCGCGAGCGCTACGCCGCCGTCAGCGCGTTCGGCATTGGTGGAACCAACGCGCACCTGATCCTGCGCGAAGCTACTTCGTTGCCTGCAGCGGCGCCGGTGGACGGCGCCCGGTTGCTGGTGTTGTCCGCCCGCAGTGCCGAAGGGCTGAGGGTGCAGGCGGAGAAGCTGAGAACGCATCTTGTCGCGCATCCCGATCTTTCGCTGGCAGATGTGGCCCATACCCTGCAGCGCGGTCGCATCGGCCATGCCTATCGAGCAAGTCTGGCCTGCCGTGATCTGGCCCAGGCGTGCACCCTTCTGGCGGAAGGGTTGCAGGGCCACGAGTGCGGGCCCGACGCGCCGAAAGTTGTGTTCATGCTGCCGGGTCAAGGCAGCCAGTATGCGGCAATGGGCCGGCATCTCCATGCCTCCTCGCCGGCCTACCGGGAGGCCGTGGACAGGTGCCTGCAGCTGCTGGCCGGAACGTCAGTGGCGCCGCGGGTACGGGCAGCGCTGTCCAGCGACGGCGCCGACGCCGAAGCCGCGCTGCGTTCAACGGAGGTGACCCAGCCAGCGATGTTCGTGGTCGAGTACGCGCTCAGCCAGATGTGGATGCGCTGGGGAATGCAGCCGGCGGCGCTGATTGGACACAGCCTGGGTGAATATGTCGCCGCCTGCCTGGCGGGGGTCATGTCCCTGGAAGATGCCTTGGCGGTGGTCGTCGCGCGCGGGCGTGCCATGGAGGCCCTGCCGGCGGGAGCGATGCTTGCCGTTGGCTTGAGTGCAGAAGCGATCGAGCCGTATCTGGGCGCCGGCTGCGAATTGGCTGCCTCCAACAGCCCCGAACACGTGGTGGCCGCGGGACCCGCGCCGAGCATCGATGAGCTGGCGGCGCGCCTGCAGAGCCAGGGCATTGCGTGTAAACGCCTGGATGTGAGTCATGGCTTCCATTGCACGCTGGTGGAGGATGCTATTCCGCAACTGCGGGCCACGCTCTCGCAGGTGCGCCTGGCGGCGCCGAAAATCCCCTACGTTTCAAACGTCACTGGTACGTGGATCACCGACGCGCAGGCCACCAGTGTCGATTACTGGATCGAACACTTGCGAGGCACCGTGCGCTTCAACGAAGGTCTGGCGGAGGTCCTGCAGCGTCACCCGCGCAGCGTGCTGATTGAAGTCGGCCCCGGCGGGGCGCTGTCCCAGCTCGCGCGTCGCCAGGGCGCCACAGGCGTGACGGTGATGGAATCAATGCGTCGCTCTGCTCAGGATGAGCACGCTTTCGTGCTGTCGGCTCTGGGAGTGTGCTGGGCGCGAGGTCTGCTGCCGGACTGGGAAGCGCTGGCCGAAGGCGCTCCCCCTGCGCGGCACGTGCCGCTGCCAACGCACGCCTTTGACCGGAGCCGGCACTGGGTCGACCCTCTGCCCGCAGGCGTGCCTGCGTCGGATGCGTCTGCACAGCTGCCGCTGTCGGAGTGGATGCAGATGCGTGGCTGGACGTCGTTGCCCAAGCGCATCGAGCCCAGGCAATCGACGCGGTGCCTGGTGTTCTGTGATGCGGCCGGCGAGCCGCTCGTGGCGGCCTTGCGCGCACGCGGGCAGGAGGTGGTGCACGTCTACCCCGCTTCTGCCTATGCCGTCGGTGAGGGGTGTTTCGCTGTCGCGGTGGACAGCGGGAAGGACCATCGCGCGGTGGCCAGCGCGCTGCGCGAGGCGGATTGGAAGATTGACCACGTCATCCATGCCTGGGGACTTGGCGCTGATGTTCTGGCGGCGCCCGAGCACCTGTCCACCTCATTGGTTGCGTTGATGCACTTTGCTCAGTCATTCCGCGATGACGACTTCAGTGCCGATGCACGGATGGCGGTGGTCACGGGACGGGCGTTCGATGTCCTTGGCGATGAAATCGTCGATCCTGTTGCCAGTGGGCTGGTTGCCGCTGCGCGCACCCTGGGCGATGAGCTGGACTGCCTGCAGACGCGCATCATCGATATTGATCCCAGCGAGGCCAATGCGTGGCCATCGCTGCTGCATGAGCTGGATCACAAGGGCGGACCGGCGCTGGTTGCATTGCGCCGCGGCCGCCGCTGGGCCGAACAGGTCGAACCCACACCCTTGCCCGCCGCCGATGCACCCACGGTACGTGCAGGCGGCGCCTACCTGTTGACCGGTGGCCTCGGTGGCCTGGGCAGGGCAGTGGCGACCTGGCTGGCGCGCACCCCCGGTGTGTCGCTGACCCTGCTGGGCCGCAGCGCACTGCCTCCACCGCAGGCGTGGCGCGGGATCTGTGCGGCACCTGACACGCCGACGCGACTGCGCGAGCAGCTGATGGCGCTTGTCGCGCTGCAGGATGCGGGGGCACAGGTTCGCTATGTCAGCGCCGACCTGTCCGACCCGGACAGTGTCGAACGCTGTATCGCTGAAGCTGTGGCTGCGGTGGGTGTCTTCGATGGGGTTTTCCACTTGGCAGGCGTTCCAAGCACGTCGGTGGTTCGTGCCAAGTCCGATGTGGAAATCGCAAACGTGCTCGCTGCCAAGGTGGCGGGGGCGATGAACCTCGAACGCGCGCTGCGCCCCTATCCGCCACGCCTCATCGTGCTGTTCTCCTCGATCGCAGCCGCGCTGGGAGGGGTTGGCCAGTTCGAGTATTCGGCAGCCAATGCCTATCTGGACGGTCTGGCGCAAAAGATGAACGGCGTGGGTGGGACACGCTGGCTGTCGATCGGCTGGGATTCCTGGCGCGAAGCAGGCATGGCCGTGGACGCAGTGGTACCGGCGAATCTGGAGCGGTACAAGCAGCAGGAGCTGGCGCAGGCCATTGGTACCGCCGAAGGCCTGCAGTGTTTGCAGTCGATACTTGCCGAGCCCTCGGTTGTGCACTGCCTGCTGTCGCCGCGCCGGGTTGCCCTGCGGCACAAGGCGCGCGCGCGGCAGGCGGTGCAGGCAGATATCACCTTGCTCTCGCCTTCGGTGGATACCTCGGAATGGTCTGAGACCGAGCGCAAGGTCGTGCTGTCCTGGGTCAATCTGTTCGGATACGAGCAGATCGATCGCAGCGACAACTTCTTCGATCTCGGTGGAGATTCGCTGCTGGCGACCAAGGCGGTGGCAGCGATCAACGAGGAATGGTCGATCGACATCGGCGTTCGTGACTTCCTGGAGTCGCGCAACCTCCAGGATGTGGCACGGTTGGTCGATGCCCTGGCCACCGACGCAGCGCCGTCTGATCACGTCGAGGAGCAGGTCTGGTGATGATGACCGACATCCGTCAACTGCTGATCGACCTCCGGCAGCGGGGGGTCCACCTCAGCCTGGAGGGCGGGAGCCTGCGTTCGCGTTCGACCCCCGGCGCGATCACTGCCGACATTGCCGCGCAGATCCGCACCGAGAAGCTGCGCATCATCGATTACCTCCACTGGAATGGCAGCGGTAGCGCTACTGCCGAGCAGGCGCTGGTGCCGGTTCCCCGTGATGGACCGCTTCCGCTGTCGTCGGCCCAGCGCGGTGTCTGGTTCATCGACCAGCTGGCAGGTAGTACCGAGTACATCCTGACATGCGCGCCGATCCTGCTGCGCGAAGCCATTGATCGGGCTGCGCTGCAGCAGTCGCTTGATACCATCGTTGAGCGCCACGAGTCCTTGCGCACCGTGCTGGTGCAGACAGATGGCGAGCCGGGGCAGCGGGTCATGCCGCCAGCCGCAGTGATGATCACCGATCATGACCTGACTGGGGTCGCCGAAGCGGATCAGCTTGCCCACGTCTATCGTATCGACGCCGAGCAGGCACGCATGCCATATGACCTGCAGCGCGATCCGATGCTCCGGGTTGCGTTGCTGAAGCTGTCCGCTCGGAAGTGGGTGCTGCTGGTTGCCATCCATCACGTCGCTGCCGATGGATGGTCAATCGGCGTGCTTCAGAAGGAGTTCTCCCGGTTGTACGGTGCGGCACGCCAAGGGCGGGTAGCCTCGCTGCCGCCGTTGCCGGTGCAGTACGCGGACTATGCCGCGTGGCAACACGCGCGGATGCAGCAACCGGCTGCGCGTGCCCGGCTCGATCATTGGCGCCGCCGCCTGCAGGGCGTTGCCCCGGTGCATTCAATTCCGCTGGATCGTCCGCGCTTGCAAGGACGTTCGGCTGGCGACGCGGGCATGTTGGTGCAGCCGCTGGACAGTGTTCTGACGGAACGGCTGAGAGCGCGGGGCCGGACGCTGGATGCGACCCTGTTCATGGTGCTTCATGCTGCATTGTCCGTGGTGTTCGCGCGCTGGGCGGACAACGAGGACGTGCTGGTTGGCATCCCGGTATCCGGGCGCAGCCAGCAAGCGCTGGCGCCGTTGATCGGCTTCTTCGCCAACACCCTGGCGCTGCGGGTCGAGGTGGGGGCTCAGCTGGACCTGGATGGTCTGATACGGCACGTGCGCGAGCGTTGCCTGGAAGCCTACGACCATCAGGACGTTCCCTTCGACCGCATTGTAGAGGCCCTCAGGCCCGAACGGAACATTGGCTACAACGCCATAGTCCAGCTGATGTTCTCGCTGCTGCAGGTCGACGACAGCATGCTCTCCAGCACCATGAACATCGAGCTGCTTCCGGGCCGGCAGAGCAGGGTGATGTTCGACCTGGATGTGATGGCGGTGGAGGAGGCGCAGGGCCTGACGCTGCGCTGGACCTACGACCGTCGTCTGTTCAACGAAGGCAGCATCCAGGCGATGATGGACGCCATGGCGTTGGTCCTCCAGCAGCTGGCCGACCCGGAACGCGCTGCACTGCGGGTTGCCGATCTGGATCTGCTGGGCGAGGCCGGTGCCAGCCGGTTGCATGCCTGGAACCAGACCGCATGGCCTTACCCGCGTGATACCTGTCTGCACACCCTGATCGAGGCCCAGGCAGCGCGGACACCGGAGAGGATCGCGCTGAAATGCGCGGGCCGTGTGCTGAGCTACGTCGAGCTCAATGGCAAAGCCAACGCCTTGGCGCATGACCTGATCAGTGCAGGCGTCAGACCCGGCGACGTGGTGCCGGTGGTCATGCGGCCGGGGCTCGAGGTGCCGCTGGCCTTCCTGGCGGTGATGAAAGCCGGTGCGGCCTTTGCGCCGCTGGATGCCGGCTGGCCAGCACAGCGTCTGGAACGCGCGCTGGCTCGCCTCGGCAGCGCTCCGGTGCTGGTGGCCAGCAACGTTCCTGCCACGGCCCATGCGCGTCGGGTATGCATCGAGGAACTCGGGTATCGGGAAAATCCCGGCCTCGATCTTCCTGCACAGACGCCCATCTATGCGATCCACACCTCGGGCTCCACTGGAACGCCCAAGGCGGCGCTGAACATGCATCGGGGAATCGTCAACCGGCTTGCATTCATGAACCGGTACTTCGGCATCAACGGCAACGAGGTGGTGCTGCAGACGACCGATCATTGCTTCGACTCGTCCATCTGGCAGTTCTTCTGGCCTCTGCTGAATGGCGGTACGTGTGTGCTTCCCGGCTACGGGGAGGGCTTTGACCTGCCACTGATCGCAGACCTGCTGTGCAGCCAGAAGGTGACCCTGACCGATTTCTCGCCTGCGCTGCTCAGCGTGTTCCTTGAGCATATCGAGGGCACCGGCGCGCGCTATCCCGATCTGCGGGCGTTGATCGTCGGCGGTGAGGAAATGACGCCGTCGCTGGCTACCCGTTGTGGACAGATGCTGCCCGGGGTGAAGCTGCACAACTTCTATGGCCCTTCGGAAGCGTCCATCGGGGCGATCTGCCATGCGCTGGGCGACACGGTTGAGGGCGCCGTGCCCATCGGTCGGCCCATCGACAACGTCGTCGTCGCGTTGGTCGATGATGCGCTGCGTCCGGTCCCCGTCGGCTGCCCGGGTGAAATCCTGCTCGGTGGCGACTGCGTCGGTATCGGTTATCTCGGCGATGCAGAAGCGAGTGCGGCGGGATTCATCGCGCCGGAGCTGCCGATGTACGGCAGTTCGCGTTTCTATCGTACGGGCGATATGGCGCGGTACCGGAGCGACGGTCAGCTTGAGTTCCTGGGGCGGAGGGATTCCCAGGTCAAGATCCGTGGCTTCCGGGTTGATCTGGGTGAGGTGCGCATCGCCCTGGAAGCTCAGGGCGGAGTGATGCACGCGCATGTACGTGTTGACGGCACGGAGGCAGGCAGGCGTCTGCTTGCGTGGGTGGTGCTGGACCGGGAGGCCAGCGTTGCTGCTGAAAACAGCCTGAAGGGTATCCGCGAGGGACTCAGACACAGCCTGCCCGGATACATGCAGCCGGCCAGCGTGCTGGTGGTTCCTGCACTGCCGATGACCGCCGGCGGCAAGATCGACAGCCGTGCCCTTCCGCTGCATGTCGAGGGCCCGTGCCATGACGACCGGCCGATGCCCACTACGGCCGAGGAGCTCGCCTTGGCCGCGATCTGGGCCACTCTCTTCGGCGCAACCGGGGATGACCCCATCAACGCCGATGATGATTTCTTCGAGCGCGGTGGGCATTCGCTGCTGGCCACACAGTTGGTGGCGAGGGTGCGCACGGCATTGCAGGTGGAGCTGCCACTGCAGGTCCTGTTCGCCAACCCCAGGCTGTGTGACCTGGCCCAATGGTGCGCAGCACAGCGTCAAGAGGGTTCCGGAAATGGAAGTCCAATCCAATCAGCTGCACGGGCAGGCAAGGTGGAGTACTCATGAGCAGTGTGCTTGACAGGACGCGGGAGAGTGCCGATGCACTGCTGGCCGAGTTGCGCCAGCTGGATATCAGGATCGACCTGGACGACGGAGCGTTGCGCGTGCGCGGGGCAAAGTCGCGGCTGAGTCCCGAGCTGGCCTCCCGGATCCAGTCCTGTCGGGAGGAGCTGATCGACTTCCTGAGGCGGATGCAGGGCGCGCCGCCGGGCACGGTAATTCCCAAGCGGGACCCGGCAGTGCCGCTGCAGCTGTCCTTCATCCAGCGCAACCTATGGCTGATCGACCAGCTTGAGGGCAGCGTCCACTACAACATGGCAGTGGCCCTTGAAGCACAGGGTGATCTGGATGCAGTTTCGCTGGAGCGGGCGCTGAACACCCTCATCGAGCGCCATGAGAGCCTGCGGACCGTCTTCCGTGTCGATGCTGCCGGTACACCCCACCAGGTGATCCTTGAACGGTTCGATTTCCATCTGCAGCGACTGGACCTGTCCGGCCTGGAGGGTAGTGCGCTGGAGGAGGAAGCGCGTAGATGCACGACCTTGGAGGCACGCAAGCCGTTCGATCTTGCGCAGGACCTGATGATGCGCGCGTCCCTGCTCACGCTCGGACCCGCGCGTCACGTACTGCTGTTGACCAAACACCATATCGCTTCGGATGGTTGGTCGATGGATGTCCTGCTTGATGAAATGTCGCGGCTGTATGCCGCATTCTCGCAGGGGCAGGCCAACCCACTGCCGCCATTGCCGATCCAGTACGCGGACTACTCCGCCTGGCTCTCGGAGTGGCTGCAGGGCCCTGTGCTGGAGGCGAAGATCGACTACTGGAAGCGCCAGCTTGATGCCCTGCCTGCGCTTCACAGCCTTCCACTGGACCGACCCCGACCGCCCTATCGAAGCATCGTGGGCGGACGCCACAGCGTGCGCTACCCGATGGCCCGCTACCGCGGCCTGATGGAACTGGCCCGGCAGCATGAAGTGACGTTGTTCGTGCTGCTTGAGGCCGCCTATGCAGTGTTCCTGTCACGGTGGAGCGGCGAACGAGACGTGGTGGTGGCGACGCCGATCTCCAGCCGCAGCCGCCCTGAGCTGGCGTCGCTGATCGGCTACTTCACCAACACGCTGGTGCTGCGCAGCGATTGCGATGGTGATCTGTCCTTTGTGCAGTTCCTGCGGCAGTCGCGGCAGATGGTGCTCGATGCGCAGGAGCACCACCATGTTCCGTTCGAGGTCCTGGTGGACCGGATCAACCCGGCGCGCAGCTTGGCCTACAACGCCCTGGCGCAGGTGTCCTTCACGCTTCAGAACAACCGCGCAGCATCAATGGGGGCGATCGAACTCCCGGGCGTGCGCTTTACCTCGTTCGGAGAGAACGAGCACGCACTGCTCAAGTTTGACCTTGACCTGACGATCCGCGAGGACAGCGACGGGCTTTTGGCCAAGTGGGAGTTCAGCAGCGACATCTTCGAACGGTCCACCATCGAGCGCATGGACCGCCATTTTGCCGTGCTGCTGGACAGCATCCTGGTCGATCCGGAGCAGTCACTGCAGCGCCTGGCACTGGTACCGGAAGAGGATGCCTCCCAGTTGGCCGCCTGGAACGCGACCGCGGTTGAACTGCCACAGCACGACACCCTGGAAAGCCTGTTCCGGGCGCAGGCGGCGCGTACGCCGGAGGCGGTGGCTGTGCTGCACGACGGTGGCGCGATGAGCTATGCCGAGCTTGACGCGAAGTCCGACCGGTTGGCCGTGAGGCTGGCGCGCGACCATGGCATCGGCGTGGGCAGTCGTGTCGGGCATTGCTTTGAGCGCTCACCAGACATGATGGTTGCCGTGTTGGCCATCCTGAAGGTTGGCGCGGCCTATGTCGCGCTGGATCCCGGGCTGCCGGCCGCGCGCCTGGCCTACATGCTGGAAGACAGCGAGGTGTCGCTGGTACTCACCTTGTCCACGCTGGTGGACAGGTTCAGATCCTTGGATTCGGTGCAATGGCTGGCGCTGTCGCCTGCACTTGACAGCGAGGACCTCGCCGCGCACGGCACGAGGATGGCTCGACCGGGGCCCGATGACCCGGCCTACATCATCTATACCTCCGGCTCGACCGGGCGGCCAAAGGGAACGGTTACCCTGCACCGGGCGATCTGCAATCGGCTGCATGCGATGCAGGCCCAGTTCGTGCTGGACGCGAAGGACCGCGTGCTGCAGAAGACGCCTCTGAGCTTCGATGTATCGGTCTGGGAACTGTTCTGGCCGATCACCACCGGCGCCACTCTGGTGCTGGCGGCGCCGGAGGCACATGGCGATCCGGATTACCTGGCGCGCCTGATCGCGGATCGGCATATCAGTGTCGTGCACTTCGTGCCCTCGATGCTGCAGTCGTTCGTGACGCATGCGCGCGGGCAGGAGTTCCCCCGGCTGCGCTACCTCATCACCAGCGGCGAAGCACTGGGCTACGAGCTGCAGGCACAGTGCATCGAGCACTTTCCCCAAGTACGCAAGATCAACCAGTACGGGCCCACTGAAGCGGCCATCGATGTCACCTGGTGGAGCTTTGACGCCCTGCGTCCTGACAGGATCGTTCCCATCGGGCGTCCGGCGGCCAACGTCCGCATCCACATTCTCGATCCCCTGGGACAGCAGGTTCCGGTGGGCGTGGCGGGCGAGTTGTTCATCGGCGGCGTCCAGGTTGGCGCGGGCTATCTCAATAACCCGGTGCTGACTGCCGAGCGCTTTGTCCACCGTGATATCGCCGGCCGCCGCGAGCACCTGTACCAGACCGGCGATGCCGCGCGCTGGCTCGCCGATGGAGAGATCGAATACCTGGGGCGCCTGGATCACCAGGTGAAGCTGCGTGGCTTCCGGATCGAACTGGGTGAGATCGAAGCCTGCCTTGAGGCAGTGCCGGGTGTTGCTCAATCGGCGGTCATCCTGTGGGATGGTGATGGCCCGGGGCATGAGCGGCTCGTCGCGTACTGGGTACCGGTGCTGGGCAGCGCATGTCCGGATGCAGAGCAGCTTCGCAGCCTGCTGCGCGGGCAGTTGCCGGACTTCATGCTGCCCAGCCACTTCGTCGAACTGGGCACGTTGCCGTTGACGCGGAGCGGAAAGCTCGACCGTCGCGCGCTGCCGGCGCCGGTGCTGAGCAATGACACTGCCGACCAGGCTGCCTCGACACCGACCGAAGAGTTGCTTGCCGGAATCTGGGCCGATGTCCTGCGACGCGATCCGCCCGGGGTGACCGCCAACTTCTTCGCGCTGGGAGGTCACTCATTGTTGGCTACCCAGCTGGCCTCGGCTATCCGCCGCCACTTCGACGTGGAAATGCCGTTGCGGGTGGTCTTTGAACGGCCGACGCTGCGTGAGCAGGCCGACTGGCTGGCACAGCAGCAACGCGGCTACGCACACCCCTCCATTGAGCCGGTACCGGCCGAGCAGTATGTGCTGTCGTTCGCCCAGCAGCGGCTGTGGCTGCTGTCTCGGCTGCAGGATGCGGGAACGGCCTACAACATTCCACGCGCACTGGCGCTGTTCGGGCCGCTTGATCGGCCCGCACTCACCCGCGCCTTCGAGCGCGTCGTGCAGCGCCACTCCAGTCTTCGCCTGAGCTTCCCGCAGCGTGGCGGCCAGGCGGCGGTGGTGCTTCGCGAGCCGTACAGCCCCCTGCGCTTCCAGCAGATCGAGGATGGCTGCACGGAAGCACGTGCTGCCCTGGTGCAGGGCCGCGTGGAAGCGCACGCGCGAAGCGAATTCGACCTGGACGCAGGTCCGCTGCTGTTGGTGGACCTTCTGCAGCTGGATCCTGAGCATCACATTCTGCTGGTGAACATGCACCACATCATCAGCGACGGGTGGTCGATCGGCGTAATGATGCGTGAGGTCAGCCTGCTTTACACCGCCTACCGGGACGGACGGGAAGATCCTCTGCCGGCCTTGGCGGTGCAGTATCCGGATTACGCCCGTTGGCAGCGCGACTGGCTTGCAGGTGGGCCGCTCATGGCGCAGCTGGACTACTGGCGGCGGCAACTTGCCGACGTGCCATCGGTGTTGGCATTGCCACTGGACCGCACTCGCCCGGCCCAGTTCAGCTATCGCGGTGCGCACTACTGCGCGATGCTCGATGCGCCACTGCGCGATGCCGTCGCTCGGCTCAGCCGCAGCCATGGATGCACCGCCTTCATGACGGTCCTGGCGGCATTCAAAGTGCTGCTTGCCCGCTACAGCGGACAGGACGATGTATGCGTCGGTACGCCGATCGCCAACCGGGCGCACCACCAGACCGAATCGATGATCGGGTGTTTCGTGAACACGCTGGTGTTGCGCAGCCGTATTGATCGCCAGAAGGCATTCTCCGATCTGCTATCCCAGGTCAGGACCGTCGCACTGGAAGCCTACAACCACCAGGACGTTCCCTTCGAACGCCTGGTCGAGGAGCTCAATCCGGCCCGCCACCTGGGCCACTCGCCGTTGTTCCAGGTGATGTTCCGCTACGAGAACCAGGGCGTGGAGCGCGTGCTGCTGCCTGAGGTGACGTCCGCCGAGATCCGCAGCGGAGGCCACAGCGCGAAGTTCGATCTGCTGCTGAACGTCATCGAGTGCCCGCAGGGTCTTCAGTGCGAGTGGGAATATGCAACCGACATATTCGATGAAGACACCATCGCCCGCATGCACCGGCACTTCAACACCCTCTTGGGGGCCATTGCATCAGAAGATCCGGCAATACAGTCGATGCCGCTGTGCCAGCTGCCGCTGTTGAACACGCAGGAGCGCGACAGCCTGCTGAAGCCAGCGCAGCGGCCACACGCAGGGCCTGTTCCGCTGCCACTGCTGCATCGCCTTTTCGAGGCACAGGCTGCCCGGCGCCCTGATGCCATTGCCCTGTCATTCGCGGGCGTACATTGGACCTATGCGCAGCTGAATCGACACGCGAACCAGCTTGCCCATCGGTTGCTGGCCCGTGGCGTACAGCCGGACGACAGAGTGGCACTCTGCGCCGAGCATTCGCTGGAACTGATCGCCGGCCTGCTGGGTATTCTCAAGGCGGGAGCGGGCTACGTTGCAGTGGATCCGCGGCAACCGCGCGAGCGGCTGCAGTGGATGCTGCGGGACAGCACTCCTGTATGTGTCGTCAGCCACTCCAGGCTGGGCGACATGCTGCCCGAGGCCTTGCCTTGCCTCTGGCTGGACGACGAAGCCGCCGCAGCGGGCGTGTCGGCTGATAATCCCGAGGTGGTGGGCTTGGGCCCGCATCACTTGGCTTATGTGATCTATACGTCGGGTTCGACGGGACAGGCCAAGGGCGTGCAGGTCGAGCACCGCCAGGTCAGCCGGCTGCTGTCTGCGACCGAGGGCTGGTTCGGCTTCGGCGAGCGGGATGTCTGGACACTGTTCCATTCCTACGCTTTTGACTTCTCCGTGTGGGAAATATGGGGAGCGCTTGCATACGGTGGCCGTCTGGTTGTGGTCAACGCCGATGTTGCGCGCTCGCCTCAGGATTTCCACGCACTGTTGTGTGCGGAAGGGGTGACCGTGCTCAACCAGACCCCTGGTGCGTTCCGGCAGTTGATTGCTGCCGACGCTGCTGCCGATCGCGCGCACGCGCTGCGGCTGGTCATCTTCGGCGGGGAGGCACTCGACCCGACGATGCTGCGCAGATGGGCGGCGCGCAATGACCTTGAACGCACCGCTCTGGTCAACATGTACGGCATCACCGAAACAACGGTGCATGTCACCTATCGCCGGCTCAGCCATCAGGACATCTTCGAGGGCCGGGGAAGCATGATCGGCTGCCCGATCCCGGACCTGCGCGTGCTCATCCTGGACGATCAGTACCAGCCGGTGCCGGTGGGTGTGGTGGGAGAGATGTATGTCGGCGGCGCTGGTGTTGCGCGCGGCTACCTTGGGCGCGAGGACCTGAACGCGCAGCGTTTCATTGCCGATCCCTTCGATCCGGGCGCGGGACGTCTGTACCGTACGGGCGATCTGGCGCGATGGACGGCTGACAACGACATCGAGTACTTGGGCCGAAACGACTTCCAGGTAAAGATCCGAGGGTTCCGCATCGAACTGGGGGAGATCGAAGTGGGCCTGGCGGCGTGCCCCGGCGTTGCCGATGCCATTGTGGTGGCTGACACCGAACCGACGGGTGAACAACGCCTACTGGCCTACCTGGTCGCAGAGGAATCGGTCGAGCCTCCGACGGCAGCGATGCTGCGCTCCTGCCTGTCTTCGCAGTTGCCGGACTACATGCTGCCGGCGGCGTACATCGTCATGCCGTCATTCCCACTGACCAACCATGGCAAGCTGGATCGCCGGGCGCTGCCGGTGCCGGGCCGCGAGGATGTCGCCAGCACGGGTTACCGTGCACCGGAAGGTGCACGGGAAACGCTTCTGGCGCAGGTGTGGTCCGAACTTCTTGACCTGTCCGAGGTGGGGCGCGAAGACAACTTCTTCGCACTTGGCGGCCACTCCTTCCTTGTCGTAGGCATGCTCGATCGTCTGCGCCGCAGTGGCTGGCATGCTGATGTCCGGATGGTCTTCATGGCGGCGCACCTGGCCGAACTGGCCGCGCAGCTTCGGCCGGTCGACGTGGCGCCGGAGCCTGTACTGCCGATGATTCCCGCAGAAGCGCTGCAGCGCCTGGCCTCCCGCATTGCTGGCGGCAGCGAAGCGATCCAGGACGCCTATCCGCTGTCGCCCATGCAGGAAGGCATCCTGTTCCATCACCTGCTGGAGGAAGGGCGCCTGGGCGATGCCTACATCATGCGCGACCAGATCCGCTTCGATTCGCAGGATCGCCTGCGGACATTCCTCGAGGCGTTGCAGGCAGTGGTCGATCGCCACGACATCCTGCGTACGTCCATCCACTGGGATGGACTGAGCCGGCCGCTGCAGGTCGTTCACGCGCAGGCACCCCTGCAGTTGACGCAATGGGAGGCCGACGCAGCTGCGCCCGCGCTGCAGCGCATGCTGGCAGCGACCGATCCTGCGGTGGTACGCATGACGCTGGACGAGGCGCCGATCCTGCGCGCGCACGCGGCCCACGATCCGGCGGCCGACGAATGGGTGCTGGTGCTGTTGAACCACCACATCGTGGAGGACGAATACTCCCGGCAGATCAAGCTCCGCGAAGTGAAGGAGATCCTGTCGGGACGAGGTGGCAAGCTGCCTGATGCACGCCCCTACCGGGATTTCGTTGCCCGCCTGCAGCGCAGCGATGCGGCCGATCACGCGGCGTACTTCCGCGTTCAGCTGGGTGATGTGGATCGGCCCACGCTGCCCTTCGCGGATCTGGCTGGGTCGACGCTGCCCACCGGTGTGGACAGCTTCAGGTTGCCGCTCGATGCAGCGCTTGCGGCCCGTATCGGCGATGTTTCGCGCCGGCATTCGGCAACGCCCGCGGTGCTCTTCCACTTGGCGTGGGCAGTGGTGATGGCCCGCTGCAGTGGCAGCGATGATGTGGTCTTCGGCACCATTCTGTCGGGTCGCCTGTCCCATGCGGTGGCGAGCGAAGGTGTGGTCGGGATGTTCATCAACGCGCTGCCGCTGCGGGTGCGCCTGGCGGACTGCAGTGTCGCCGAAGCGTTGGCCGGTGTTCGCACAGCACTGGCGGGCCTGACGGAACACGAACAAGCTCCCCTCGCGCTTGCGTTGCGCTGCAGTGGCGTTCCTGCGCCACTGCCGCTGTTCAATGCAATGATCAATTACCGCCATTCCTACCGGCCGGAGCAGGTGGAACGCCCCAGCCTTTCCGGCATGCGGGTGCTGGCAGGTGAAGAGCGCTCGGCCTATCCGTTGTCACTGGTGGTGGAAGACGATGGCGAAACCGTCGAAATGGTGGTGCAGAGCGCGCTGCCGGTCGCGGCTGATCGCTTGATGCGGTATCTGCAAGCGGCGCTGCATGGAATCGTCGATGCACTGCAGGACGCGCCCGATCGCAGCATCGCCGGGCTGGATATCCTGGGCGACGCTGAACGCATGCAGCTGCTGGCGGGCGTCAGCCAGAGCCGTTCTGTAACGACGTCGACCATCCATTCCCGGTTCGCTGAGGCGGCGCGACAGTGGCCTGCAGCGGCGGCGGTCGGGGATGGCACCCGGCTGCTCAGCTTTGCTGCACTCGATCGGCTGTCAGACCACATCGCGCGGCGCTTGGTGGATGCGGGCGTGCGCGGTGGAGATCGCGTCGCGCTGTTGGCCGAGCGTGGCATCGACGCCCTGGCTGGGCTGTTGGGTGTGCTCAAGGCGGGCGCGGCCTTCGTCCCCTTCGATCCGTCGCACCCGGATGATCGGCTGCAGTGGCAGTTCGATGATTGCCAGCCGTCAGCACTGCTGCACACCTCCGACCTGGCGCATCGGCTCGACACCGATGGCGTTGCGACCATCGCGCTTGAACAGGGGGACGATCTCACGGCCCACGCCGCGGCGACGCTACCGGACACGGGGGGCGATCCCGCTGCTGCGGCCTATCTGATCTATACCTCCGGATCCACAGGTCGCCCCAAGGGCGTGGTGGTCGAGCATCGCAGTGTCCTTAATCTATGGCAGGCCCTGGATCAGAAGATCTATCGACACTGCGACATGCAGGCGTCGATCGGCCTGAACGCGGGACTATCATTTGACGCATCGATCCAGGCACTGGGTCAATGGCTTTGCGGTCGCTGCGTCATAGTGGTGCCGTCGCAGGTGCGGGTGGACGCTGCCGCACTGGTGGCGTTCGTGCGGCAACATGGGCTGCAGGCGTTGGATTGCACACCCACCCACCTGGAAATGATGATCGATCATGGCCTGCTGGCCGACGGAACGCCGCTGCGCGCCTTGCTGATCGGCGGTGAGCCGCTGACCCAGCGCACATGGGACCTTGTTGCTGCGTCGCCCGTGCATGGCTTCAACGTGTACGGTCCAACCGAGTGCACCGTCGATGCCACCTGTGCGGCCATCCAGCAGGGGCAGGCGTCGCATATCGGCATCCCGCTGCCGAATGTCACCGCCTACGTGCTCGATGGCAGGCGGCAGCTGCTGCCGATGGGCGTTGTGGGCGAACTGCATGTTGGTGGCCTGGGTGTGGCCCGCGGCTACTGGCAGCGGCCGGGCCTGGACACGGAGCGTTTCGTGCCCGATCCCTTTGCTGGTGAGGCCGGCGCTCGGATGTACCGTACTGGCGATCTCTGTCGCTGGAACGAGGGCGGATACCTGGAATTCATGGGGCGCAACGACGACCAGATCAAGCTGCGTGGTCATCGTATTGAGCTGGGGGAAGTCTGTGCGGTGTTGAGTGAGCATCCTGACGTACAGGAGGCGAGGGTGGTACTGCGTACCATCAGCGCGGACGACATGCGCCTTGCCGCCTACTTCACTGCAAGGGAATCGTGCCGTCCGGGCGGCCAGGTGCTGCGCGCGTGGATGGCGGAGCGCCTGCCGCAGCCGATGCTGCCGGCAACCTTCACCCGCATCGACGCATGGCCGTTGACCGCCAATGGAAAGCTGGATGTTGCCGCGCTTCCCGACCCCGCTGCGCAGGCAGGCATTACTTCAGCGTTCCAGCCGCCCATTGGCAGCACCGAGGAGACGATCGCCCGCTACTGGGGCGAGGTGCTTGGCCGGCAGCAGGTGGGCCGGAACGAGGACTTCTTCCAGCTGGGCGGACATTCGCTGCTTGCCACGCAGTTGCTGGTGCGTCTTCGCGCAGGATTCGACGCGGAGATTCCCCTGGCATTGCTCTTCCAGCACACCACGGTTGCGGCACAGGCGGGCGCTCTGCTGGATCGCGCACTGGCCGACCTGGAGCCCGCTGTGGACGATGCTGGCAATGGCGCGGTTTATGAACATTTCACCGATGAACAGCTTGAACGACTGCTACAAGGAGAAGATCGTTGAGCGGGCGTGAGCAGGCCGGACCGGCGCCGGTGCCCCCGGCCCCAACGCGGCGCGAGATCCTGCTGCGCGAGCTGAGGCTGCGGGCTCTGCGCAACAGCGTGCCTTCGGGTGCGGTGCCCTGCACGGAAGGCTCGATTCCCTTGGCCGAGCGCGACGCGATATTACCGTTGTCGGCAAGCCAGCAACGCTTGTGGTTCATCGACCGCCTCGATCCAGACGCCGGAGCCGCCTATCACATCCCCTGCGCCCTGGAACTGGAGGGAGTACTGGACCGGGCTGCGTTGCGGGCAGCGTTGGACCGCCTGATGGCCCGCCACGAAGTCCTGCGGACGTGCTTCCCGGACAATGTTGGCCAGCCGTACCAGAAGATCGGCCCCGCGCACACACCCATGCCCTTCATCGAACAGGACCTGTCCGCCGATGATGCTGCCGGGCGGGAGGCGGCGCTGGCCAAGCTGCTGGCGGAAGAGGAGGCCCGGCCTTTCGACCTTGCTGGAGGTCTGCCGATTCGGGCGCGCCTGCTGACGTTGGCACCGCAGCATCACGTCCTGGTGCTGACCCAGCACCACATCGCATCGGATGGATGGTCGGTGGGCCTGCTCATTGCCGAGATCTCGGCACTGTATCGGGCCTTCGCCCAAGGGCAGGAGGATCCCTTGCCGGCCCCTGCGCTGCAGTACGCCGACTACGCGGTCTGGCAGAAACAACGTGGCGAGGCCAGGCATGCCGCTGCGCTGGCGTTCTGGAGGAAAGCGCTCAGCGGCGTCCCGGCGCTGCTGGAACTGCCGCTGGACCGCCCACGGTCAGCACGACGCAGCAATGCCGGTGCCGAGCTTTCGCTGTTGTTGCCACCCTCAAGGGTGACGGCGCTTCGCCAACTGGCCCAGGCCAACGGCGTAACGCTGTTCATGGTGCTGTTGGCTGGCTGGTCGCTGCTGCTTGCGCGACTATCAGGCCAGGATGACATCGTGGTCGGAACGCCAGTTGCCAATCGACCCCGGCGTGAGCTTGAATCGCTGCTGGGCTTCTTTGCCAATACGCTGGCACTGCGCATACGTTTTGCGCCGGGAATGAGTGTAGCTGCGCTGCTTGCAGCGGTGCGGCAGACAACGCTGGACGCGTACTCGCACCAGACGCTGTCGCTCGAAGAAGTGGTCGAGGCTGTGAATCCGCCGCGGAACGCCGCTCATACGCCCCTGTTTCAGGCAACGATATCGCTCAACAACACCCCCCGCGATACGCTGCCCGCGCTGTCTGGCATGCAGGTGCGCGCGCTGGACATGCCAAGCGCGCGTACACCCTTCGACCTGAGCCTGTCGATGAGCGAGCGCGCCGATGGCGCCCTCGCAGCCGGCCTGCGGTACGCCAGCGCGCTGTTTGACGAAAGCACGATGCAGCGGTGGATGGATCACCTTGATATTCTGCTGCAGGCAATGGTTGAGGCCCCGGAATGCGGGATTGCCCACATTGCTCTCGCCCGACCCGCAGTGGTGCCGGCTGCGCGTATCGGACGTGCGGCGGCGCCTGCCGACACCGCGACGGTATCGGCGCGGATGCATGACGTGTTCGCGCGCAGTGCGGCGGCAACCCCCGACGCCCTTTCGCTGATCGACGGCGAACGCCAGTTCACCTTCGGCCAGATCGACACCGCCGCCAACGCGCTGGCCCATCGTCTGCTGGCAACGGGGGTCAGAGCCGGCACCCGGGTGGCCTTGTGCGCCGAACGGAGCGCCGAGCAGATGATCGGGCTGCTTGCCATTCTCAAGTCGGGGGCGGCCTACGTGCCGCTGGATCCGTCACAGCCCGTCGAACGCCTCTCCAGCCTGCTCGACGACTGTCGACCGGCGCTCGTGCTGGGACAGTCCGCTGTCCTTGCACGGCTTGGTCCTCTCGCCATTGCGACTCTGGCGATTGACGCCGCCGCGCTTCCGGCAGTGGACGGTTCCGCAGCTGCAGCCGGAGCACCTCAACCGACTCACCCGGGTCCCGCGGATGCGGCGTACGTGATCTACACGTCGGGGTCGAGCGGGTATCCGAAGGGGGTGGTGATCGACCATGGCGCGATCCTCAGCCTTCAGGCTGCACTTCAGACGCGCGCGTATTCGTGCCTGCCGACGCGTGCGCGCGTTGCTCTCAATGCGTCGTTGATGTTCGATGCTTCGCTGTTTTCGATCCTGCAGTGGGTCCATGGCCACATCCTGGTGATCGTGCCCGAGGCCGTGCGTACTGATCCGCAGGCGATGGCACAGTTCCTGCGCGATCAGGCCATCGACCAGCTGGACTGCACACCCGCGCAGGCGCGGGCCCTGCTTGATGCCCATGGAGATCTGCAGCTTTCCGTGCTGCTGGTTGGTGGGGAGGCGCTCTCGCCCATGTTGTGGGCGCGGCTGGCGGCGCTGCCGGGCACCCGCGCGTACAACTGCTACGGGCCGACCGAGTGTTCGGTCTGTGCAACCATCGCCCCAGTCGTTGGCGAGGTGGTCACTATTGGCACCGCGCTGGACAACAGCCTCGTCTACCTCCTGGATTCTCAGGGGCAGCCTGTTCCGAGCGGTGTCCGCGGCGAGATCCACATCGGTGGAAGCGGTGTTGCAAGGGGGTACCTGGATCGTGCAGGACTTACCGCAGAGCGCTTTCTGGTCGATCCCTTCGTGGGCATTGCGGGGCAGCGGATGTATCGCACCGGCGATATCGGTTACTGGACCGAAGACGGGGACATTGTCTACGTGGGCCGCGACGACTTCCAGGTCAAGCTGCGCGGGTATCGAATCGAAACGGGCGAGATCGAGGCCCATCTCCGCGACCTCGAAGGTGTCCGTGATGCGGTCGTCATTCTGTACGATGCAGAGGGGCCGGGGCATGAGCGCCTGGTTGCCTACCTCCTGACCGGTGCCGCAGGTGTGGACCTGCTGGATATCCGCAGTCAACTGGCCGTCCATCTTCCCGACTACATGCTGCCCGGCGCGTGTGTCGCATTGCGCGAGTGGCCACAGACACACAATGGCAAGCTTGATCGCAGCCGGCTGCCAACGCCGCAGACACAAGCGCGGGGGCACGCTGGCTACGAGATGCCGGTGGGAACCACCGAGCATCTTCTTGCCGCGCTGTTCGCTGAAATGCTGGACGTCAGCCCGGTCGGGCGGACCGACAACTTCTTCGATCTTGGTGGACATTCACTGTTGGCAACCCGGTTGGTGGCACGCATCAACAGCCGGTTCGGCATTGAACTGCCGCTGTTGCAGGTATTCCAGTCAGCCAGCCTCGCAGAGCTTGCCGGCGCGATCGATGGCGTGCGGGACACCGTTGACACACGCATTGAACTTCACGGAGGCCAGGCATGAGCGCTGCGACCAGAGAGCTGTATGAAGAGCTGCAGCGCCGGCAGGTGCAGTTGGCGGTGAACGATGGGCAGCTGGAGCTTGACTGGCCCATTGATGACTTCGACCCGCTGCTGGTGGAGCGGGTCCAGCGTGCGGAAGGCGAGCTGGTGGCCTACCTGGATGGGCTGAAGCTGACAGTGCGATCGTCGGATCAGGTGCTGGCCGGCTCTGCTCTGTCCTTTGCCCAGCAGCGCCTTTGGCTGATTGATCAGATCGAAAGGAGCAGCACGCAGTACCACCTTCCGATCGCGCTTCGGCTGCGCGGGGAACTTGACAGATCCGCCCTGCAGCGTTCGTTCGATGTCCTGCTGCACCGCCACGAGATGCTGCGTACCGTCTTCGTCGTCGAAGATGGCCACCCGCTGCAGCGGGTGTCGCCGCCGCAAGCACTGGCCATCACCGAATACGATCTTGGTCGACTGCCTGTCCAGGAGCGCGAGCAGCGCGTGCACAGCATCCGCGGTGAGGAAGCGGTCCTGCCGTTCGACCTTTCGACCGGGCCGATGCTGCGTGTACGGTTGATCGACCTGAGCGACCCGAACGGCAGCCCCGAACATGTGCTGCTTGTCACCCAGCACCATATCGCGTCTGATGGCTGGTCGATCAACATCTTCGTGCGTGAGTTCTGCGAACTCTATGGCGCCTTCCGCGTAGGCGCGCCCTCACCGCTCGCCCCCCTGCCCGGTACCTATGCAGCGTTCTCGACCTGGCAACGCCAGCGCCTGGCTGGGGGCGGGCCCTCCGAAGCCTACTGGATGAAGCAGCTTGAAGGTGCGCCGGGTCTGCATGATCTACCGCTGGATCGTCCGCGTCCTGCCATCCAGTCCTTTGAAGGGGCCAGACTCTACAGCCAGCTCGACGGCGCTACCTTCGCGGGAATCAAGGCCATCGCGCGCGCCCACCGCTGCACGGTGTTCATGGTTCTGCAGGCGGCATTCAGCACGTTGGTGCATCGACGCAGCGGGCGCGACGACATCCTGCTGGGAGTTCCGGTTGCGGGCCGTACCCATGAACATCTGGAGCCACTGATCGGCATGTTCGTCAACACGCTGCTGCTGCGCAGCCGGGTCCGGCCGGGGCTGCGGTTCTCCGACTACCTGCAGCAGGTGCGGCAGACCGCACTGGAGGCTTACGAGCACCAGGAGGTTCCATTCGATCTCTTGGTCGACCTGATCAAGCCCGAGCGATCACGCAGCCACGGTCCCCTGTTCCAGTTGATGCTGTCGCTTCAGGAGGGCGGGAGCCCGTCGATCGAACTGCCCGGACTGGAGGTCGAACGTCTGCCGGCTGAGGGCGCACACGTCAAGTGTGATCTGGAATTGGAGGCCATCGACCTGGGCGACCATCTGGGCCTGCGCTGGACCTACGCCACTGCCTTGTTCGATGCCGCCACCCTGCAGCGCATGAGTGGCGAACTGCTGTGCCTGCTGCGAGCGATCGTCGCCGATCCCGACACGGTGCTGGCGCAGTTGCCGATGCTGCCCCCGGAAGAGGTGGCCATGCTTGCAGACTGGAACCAGACTGCCGTCCCGTTTCCGCACACCGATACTCTGATCGGCCTCTTCGAGGCCACCGTCGGAGCCAGCCCACATCTTCCAGCGCTGGTGCTCGACGACCAGCGCTGGACTTACCAGCAGCTGGATGCGTGTGCGTCGCGCCTGGCACGTCGCCTGCGCGATGAGCACGGCGCCCTGCCAGGTGCGCGTATCGGCCTCTGCGTTCCCCGTTCACCGGACATGGTGGTGGCGTTGCTGGCCATCCTGAAAGTCGGGGCGGCCTACGTCGCGCTGGATCCGGAACAACCTGTTGAACGGATGGCGCACATGCTGGCCGACAGTGCCGCATCCGTTGTGCTCGTGGCAGGCAGACATGCGGCGGGGCAGTTCGCCAACACTGCCGCGAGGGTTGTAGATATCGATGGAGTGGCTGCCCCGGCCATGGCGCTGGCGGGCCCCGGTGTGGATTTCCCCTCCCAGACGAGTGCCGGTGATACGGCGTACATCATCTACACCTCCGGCTCGACCGGTGCCCCCAAGGGCACCGTCAACCTGCACCGGGGACCCTGCAACCGCATACGTGCCATGCAGCATCAGTTTGCCCTGTCCGCCGCGGACAGGGTGATGCACAAGACGCCGCTGGGCTTCGATGTGTCGGTGTGGGAACTGTTCTGGCCGCTGAGCGTCGGCGCAACGGTGGTGCTGGTGTCGCCGCAGGGCCACAAGGACCCGCTGTACCTTGCTCGGGTCGTGGCAGCGCAGCGGGTGACGGTGATCCATTTCGTTCCCTCGATGTTGCAGATGTTCCTGCGTGGCATTGATGGCGCCGGACTGGGTTCGCTGCGCTACGTGATGACCAGCGGCGAAGCACTCAGCGTGGAGCTGCAGCAACGCAGCATCGACGTGTTTTCCGACGCGACCCTGGTCAATCATTACGGGCCGACAGAGACAGGAATCGAAGTCAGCTGGTGGCCCTTCAATACGCTGCGTGCGGATCGCGCTGTCCCCATCGGCCGGCCCATCGCCAACTGCCGGTTGCATGTCCTCGATGCCCTTGGCCAGCCAGTGCCGATAGGCGTGACAGGCGAACTGCACATCGGCGGCATTCAAGTGGGCGAAGGCTATCTGAACAACCCGGTGCTGACTGCCGAGCGCTTTGTAACGCTCAGCCCCGTCGGCCTTCCCGAGCGCCTGTACCGCACGGGCGACCTCGCGCGCTGGTTGCCTGATGGACAGGTGGAGTATCTGGGCCGTATCGACAGCCAAGTCAAGCTGCGTGGCATGCGGGTGGAGTTGGGCGAGATCGAACGCAGGGCCCGCGAGCACGCCAGGATCGAAGATGCCGTGGTGCTGGTAACCGGCGAATTGGCCGACCAGCACCTGCTGTGCTATCTGGTGGCCAAGGCGGGCGTGCAGGACAGTCCAGACAGCCTGGTCGCAGACGTGCGCCAGTTCCTGTCCCGGACGTTACCCGGCTATATGACCCACTGCCGCTATCTCCTGTTGGAGCAGTTGCCGCTGTCGCCCAATGGCAAGGTGGATCGGCAGGCGCTGCTGCGCACGCAGGCAGCGCCTGCAGGCGAACGTGGAGTGGCGCGCGTGCCGGTGGCCAGCCGCACCGAGCGCCTGTTGGCCCACATCTGGAGCGAGCGACTAGGCATTGCAGTGGACCAGATAGGTACTGCCGACAGCTTCTTCGAGATCGGCGGCAACTCCCTTCTGAGCATCGCGGTACAGGGGGACATCAAGCGTGATCTCGGCATGGAGATCGCAGTAGCCGATCTCTTCCAGTATCCCACCATCGCGCACCTGGCCCACTTCATTGATGGCCAGATTGAGACCTCCCTTGATCGTTCGCCCACCCTCCAGCAGGCCAAGGACCGACTGCTGCGCGCACGTTCGCGCAGGAAAGCCGATACCTGATCGCCACCCGTCAGGCGTAATGCCACCCCTTTCAACATCCAGCGAGCAGATCGCACATGAATGATATAGCCGCCCCCTCTTTCAATGGACTGGAAATCGCCGTCATCGGCATGGCAGGCAGGTTCCCCGCAGCGCCGGACGTCGAGTCGCTGTGGGAGCTGCTGACGCAGGGGCGCGAGGGGCTGGTCAACCTCAGCGACAGTGATCTCGATGCGTCCGGTGTGGACGAACTCGAACGCGCGCAGCCCAACTATGTGCGCCTGCGTGGGGTAATCGAGCGCAAGCATGAGTTCGATGCGGCGTTGTTCGGTTACACCGGCCAGGACGCGGCCACCATGGACCCCCAGTTCTGTGTGCTGCACGAACTGGCGTGGCAGGCGCTGGAGTCCTCCGGATATACGCCAGCCAAGTACGCCGGGCTGATCGGCCTGTATGCCGGGGCAAGCGGCAACCTGGCGTGGGTGCATCGCATCATGCGGACATCCGGCTCCCTGGCGGACTACTACAGCCTGACAAGCCTGAATGAGGCCGGCTATCTGGCAACCCGGGTGGCACACCGGCTGGATCTGACCGGGCCTGCACTCAGCACGAATACCACGTGCTCGACGTCGCTGGTCAACATCCACCTTGCCTGCCAGGGGCTCATTGCCGGCGAGTGCGACATCGCGCTCGCCGGCGGGGTCAGTGTATCGATCGACAACAAAGGCTATCTGCACCAGGAAGGTATGGTGCTGTCCTCCGATGGCCATTGCCGCCCGTTCGATGCGGCTGCAGATGGCACCGGTGCCGGCGAAGGCGCCGGACTGCTGGTGCTCAAGCGGCTGGATGATGCGCTGGCCGACAACGATACCGTGCTGGCCATCATCAAGGGCTCGGCCATCAACAATGATGGCCAGCGCAAGGTGGGCTTCACCGCGCCCAGCTCGGACGGACAGGCCGCAGTGATCCGCACGGCGCTGGATCGCGCAGAGGTTGAACCGGCATCCATCGGCTATGTCGAGGCGCATGGTACCGCCACGCGGTTGGGCGACCCGATCGAGGTGTCGGCGCTCAGGCAGGCATTCGGCGCGGTAGCGGCCGGCAGCTGCGCGATCGGATCAGTGAAATCGAACATCGGCCATCTTGGCGAAGCCGCCGGCGTGGCGGGCGCGATCAAGACCATCCTGGCGCTGCAGCACCGGCAATTGCCTGCAAGTCTCAACTTCCATTCGCCCAATACGATGATCGGGCTGGAAGGCAGCCCGTTCTTTGTAAACACCGAGTTGTGTGAATGGACTGCCAAGGCCGGCGAGCCGTTGCGCGCCGGCGTCAGCTCCTTCGGCATTGGTGGTACCAACGCTCACGTCATTCTTGAACAGGCTCCGCCGTCCGCCGCGCCGGCCGCAGGGCGCCCGCACCATGCGGTTTTCCTGTCCGCCAATTCGCCCTCGGCGCTGGATGCGCTGGAAGCCAGTCTTATTGCCCATGCGGCAGCCCATCCCGGGCATTCGATTGCCGATCTGTGTTTCACCCTGCAGGTTGGACGAAGGGATCTTCCGTATCGCCGTGCATTTGCGGTTGCCGACATGGCTCAGCTGGCGCGGCGTGCCAGCACTGCAGCGGGCAGCGAAACGTCCGAAGGCCACATTGGCAAGGCCGAGCCGGGGCTGTGCTTCGTATTTCCAGGCCAAGGCAGCCAGTATCGATGCATGGGTAGAGGCCTCTATGAAAACGAAGCGGTGTTCCGCGAGCAGGCCGACGCCTGCTTTGCGGTCGCCCAGCGTATCTCCGGCCTCGACCTGCGCGCCGCGCTGTTTGAGGACGCCGACGCCCTGGTAAGCACGGCGCTTGTGCAGCCCCTGCTGTTCGTACTGGAGTACGCGCTGGCGCGCACGCTGCTGGCGTGGGGGCTGCGTCCGCAGGCCTATCTGGGCCACAGCCTTGGTGAGTACGTGGCTGCCTGTCTGGCGGGTGTATTCACCCTGGAAGATGCGATCGATGTGGTGGTCGCGCGCGGACGGCTGGTAGATGCATTGCCTGCGGGCGCCATGCTGGCGCTGCCGTTGTCTGAGGCGCGCGCCCACGAGCTGCTGGGCGGTGCGCTGGATCTTGCCGCCGTCAACGCCCCCGAGCGCGTGACTGTTTCCGGTGACATCGAAGCGATCGACCGGCTGCAGCAGCAGCTTGCCGACCAAGGCGTGCACGGTGTCCGTCTGGCGACATCGCACGCGTTCCATTCCCGTCATCTTGATCCCATCCTGGAACCGTTTGCCCAGGTTCTGCGCAGGGTGACCCTGTCCCCGCCGCGGCAGGCCTTCCTGTCCAATGTAACCGGCACCTGGATAACCGCCGACGAGGCGACCTCGGTGGATTACTGGGTGCAGCACCTGCGCGGCACCGTGCGCTTTGCTGAAGGCATCACCGCGCTATGCAGCGACAAGCCGCAGGTGCTGCTGGAGGTGGGGCCGGGCAGGGCCCTGGGGCGATTCGCGCAGCAGTGCGACCTGCGCCCGTCCCATTGCATCGGCCTGTTGCCGCAGGCATCGGACCCGCATGCCGCTGCCGAATCCGAACTCATCCAGTTGCAGACCGCGTTGTGCCAGCTGTTCGCCGCGGGTATCGCCGTGGACGGCAACGCCTACCATCGCGGGTACGCACGGCGTCGCATCCGCCTTCCAACGTATCCCTTTGAAGGGCACTGTCATTACCCGGCGGAGGTACTGAGCGCGCGTGGCAGCTCAATTTCCAGGAGCCTGGAGCTCCGTGTGGCCGCTGCGGCCAGCGTCAGCCAGGATGCAGCGGCCGAGCCGGGCGCAGCATCGTCGACGGCAGGGATGACGGATGTGCAGGCGAAGCTGGTCGCCATCTGGAAGCAGTTCCTGGGCCGCGACGCGGTGGGCCTGCATGAGGATGTGTTCGAGCTGGGGGTGGATTCGCTGCTATCTATCCGAGTCATCGGGCAGATCCGCGAGACCTTCGCCACAGACATAACCCTGGACAGCATATTCGTGCTGCGTACGGTGGCAGAACAGGCTGCCGAGATTGAGCGCAGGCTGCTGTCGGCCGACGCCCCGCAGTTGCCTGCGATCCTCGCCTATGGCCATCAAGGGCCCGCTCCACTGTCGACCTCGCAGAAGCGCCTGTGGATCATTTCGCAGCTGGAGGGTGAACGGACGGCCTACAACAACGGCTTCTGCATGTTCCTGCACGGTGCCGACGCCACTGTACTGGAACGCGCGTTCCGAACGGTCATCCAGCGCCACGCCAGCCTGCGCACGCGCTATCTGGAAATGGATGGCGTGCCGATGCAGGAGGTCCATGAGGACTTCGAGTTCCAGCTTCAGGTTGCCGACATCAGTGCACTGGATGCAGATGCCCGCTTCGTCGCTGGTGAACGCATGTGGCAGGAGGCATTGTCCAACCCCATCAACCTGGCTTCCGATCTCATGTTGCGTGCCGCGCTGGTGCGCTATGACGACGCGACCCATCTGCTGATGGTAACCCAGCACCATATCTGCTCGGACAACTGGTCCAACAATCTGCTGATGCAGGAAGTCGGCGTGCTCTACGATGCCTACCTTGCCGGAAAGGAGAACCCACTGCCGCCGCTGCCGGTGCAGTACATCGACTACGCGATCTGGCAGGAGGCCTGGCTGCGGACAGGCGTGCTGGAACGCGAGCTTCCGTACTGGCGAAAGACCCTGGCTGGCATTCCGCACGTGCACAACCTTCCCCTGGACCGGCCACGCCCGAAGTACCAGAGTTATCGCGGACAGCAGTATGGGCGTCGTATCGATGCGTCGGTCCTTCAGGGGCTGGAACGCATCGGCAGGCAGAACGGTGCCACCCTGTTCATGACCATGCAGGCGGCGTTCTCGCTTTTCCTGGCACGTTACAGCGGCGAAACAGACATCGTGCTGGGGTTCTCGGTTGCCAACCGGCTGCACAAGGAGCTGGAGAGCGTCATCGGATTCTTCGTGAACTCGCTGGTGCTGCGCTCCGACCTGTCAGACAACCCCAGCTTCAACGCCTTCGTGGGGCGAACCAAGCAGTCGCTGCTGGGTGCCTACGCCAATGCGCACGTGCCCTTTGAGATTCTGGTCGACGAACTCAAGCCGGCACGCAGCATGAGTTACGAGCCGATCGCACAGATCCAGCTGATCTACCTGGATCAGAGCCAGGACCAGGGTGGCAAGGTAAGCTCGCGCGAGGACAAGAGCGAAGTGGTGCACGCCAACATGCAGGTGCCCTTCAGCAAGTACGACCTGACGCTCTACTTCAGCGTGGACAGCGATGGAATGGCATTGACCTGGGAGTACGCCACCGACCTGTTCGAGGCCGATACCATCGGGCGCATGAGCGACAGCCTTGAAGCCCTGCTGCGCGGCATCGTGGCTGCACCGGAGCAGGCGGTGCATGACCTGCCGATGACCGACGAGCCAAGCACGCGTCGATTGCCGGCCACGCTCCAGGCCAGCGGGGACGCGGCCGAGGGTGAATTCGAGTTCAGCCTGTTCTACTTCGCCAGCGATGATGGCGGTCGTGCCAACGACAAATACCGTCTGCTGATGGAGGGCGCGCGTTTTGCCGACCGCTACGGTTTCGAGGCGGTGTGGACGCCGGAACGGCACTTCGATGCGTTCGGCGGGGCGTATCCCAACCCCGCCATCACCGCCGCTGCCCTGGCAGCGGCCACCACCCGGGTCAAGCTGCGCGCAGGCAGCTGCGTCCTGCCGCTGCATCATCCCGTCCGCGTAGCCGAGGACTGGTCGGTGATCGACAACCTTTCCGGCGGGCGCGTCGGAATAGGCTTCGCAGCAGGCTTCTCGCCACGCGACTTCGCATTGGCGCCGGACCGCTTCGAAGGCCGCCGCGACGTGCTGGTCCGTGATGTGCAGACCGTCAAGGCGCTCTGGCGAGGCGAGGCGGTGACCCTGCAGAACGGCAAAGCGGAGATGGTGCCGATCTCAATCCGGCCGCGGCCCATCCAGCCGGAACTGCCTGTCTGGGTGACCACGGTCGGAAACGAGGAGGCGTTCCGCCACGCCGGGCGCATGGGTGACAACATCCTGACGCATCTGATGGGGCACACACTGGAAGAGCTCGCGGTGAAGATCGCGGTCTATCGCGAGGAGCGTGCGGCAGCGGGCCATGCAGGTAACGGGATAATCACACTGCTGGTGCATACCTTCATTTCCGAGGATGAGCAGACCATCTTCGACAAGGTGCGGGGGCCATTCAAACAGTATCTCGTCGACTCGGTGGGTACCCCGCAGACCATTGCCAAGAGCCTGGGGCTGGGTGACATCGGCGGTGCTGCAGGTGAAGGCGGGGATATCGATGCGATAACCGAATTTGCCTTCCGCCGGTACTACCAGAGCAGTGCGCTGTTCGGCACGGCAGAGCGTTGCCTGCCGTTGGTCGCGTCCATCCGCAAGGCGGGTGTGAATGAAGTGGCGTGCCTGATCGACTTCGGTGTCGAACCCGAGCTGGTGCTGGAGAGCCTGCCACGCCTGGGCCACCTGCGCGACCTGGCGATCCCGGCGTCAAGGGCGAAAGTGCGTGAAGCAGCGGTGGAAGTGCTGCCTTCGGTGCCAGCGCAGGTGCAGGCAACGGTTGCGCCGATCGGCATGTCCGATGCCGTTCAGGCTGTCGTCGATGAGGGCCTTGGCGCCGACGTTGCGGGTGCGCCCGTCCTTCCCTGCATCCACCATCTGTTCGAGCAGGCATGCGAGCGTAGTCCGCAGGCGATCGCCGTGGTCTACGAGGACACGCAGTTGAGCTATGCCGAGCTCAACGCGCGAGCCAATCGACTTGCGCACCGGTTGATCGCCGAGCATGGCATCGTGCCAGAGATGCGGGTAGGCCTGTGCTGTGGCCGCTCGGTCGACATGGTGGTGGGCATGCTGGCGGTGCTCAAGGCTGGTGCGGCCTATCTCCCGATCGAGCCCGATGTCGCGCCGCTGCGTATTGCGCAGCTTCTGGAAGATGGCGGCGCCGGCATCGTGCTGACTCGTGCCATCGACGCAGCTGCCGTATCACAGGCTGCTTCCCGACCGGTGCTGATCGATGATCTGCAGGGGGCCGCTGCGTGGTCCGATCAGAATCCGAGCGTCGAGGTTTCAGCCAGCAATGCGGCTTACGTGATCTACACCTCGGGGTCGACCGGCCGACCGAAGGGGGTAGTGGTCGAACATCGTTCTCCGGCCAATTTCTGGCAGGCCATGACCGTCAGCTCGCATGCCGGGCTCGGGGACAACGCGCACATTGCGGTCAATGCGTCCGTTGCCTTCGATATGTCCCTGGAAGGATTGCTGCAGCTGCTTTCCGGCCACCGCGTGCATATCATTCCAAACGAGGTACGCCTCAGCAGCCGAAGGATGCTTGAGTTCCTGCAGCGGTATCAGATCGAAGTCTTCGACATCACCCCGTCGCAGTTCAGTACGTTGCTGGCAGCAGGCTTCACCACGATGCAGGGCCACCGCCCGGGCCGGGTGCTGCTGGGAGGGGAAGCGATCAATCCGGCGCTCTGGAATGCCATGCGCAACTGCGAAGGCATGCAGTTCTACAACATGTACGGTCCCACCGAATGCACCGTCTCTCCGGCCATCGGCCGGGTGGAGGCCGCGGACGAGACTCCCCACATCGGTACGCCCATTGCCAATCTGTACTTCCGCCTTCTTGACCAGAGCGGCCATCCGGTGGCGCGCGGTGCGGTCGGTGAGATCCATATCGGTGGCGTCGGCGTCGCCCGCGGGTATCTCAACCAGCCGCAGCAGACCGCAGAGAAGTTCATCGAGGATCTGCATGGCGGCGTGCCGGGCGCGCGACTCTACCGCACCGGCGATCTGGGCCGGTGGTTGACCAATGGCAAACTTGCCTATCTTGGTCGCAACGACAACCAGATCAAGCTGCGTGGGTTCCGCGTCGAGCTCGGTGAGATCGAAAGCTGTCTGCTTGCCTGCGAAGGGATCATGGAAGCGGTCGTTGTGGCCAAAGGCGAAGACAGTGGCAGGTATCTGGTGGCCTATGCAGTGCACGAGGGCGGCGTGCCGGCCGATGCTGGCGGGCTGCGGGCTGCCATCAAGCGCCAGTTGAGTGATGTGCTGCCCCACTACATGGTTCCGGAGTCGTATGTCTTCCTTGCGCAGCTTCCCTTGACGGCCAACGGCAAACTGGACAGGGACGCGCTGGACCATCATGCGGTTTCCCGCCCCTCATTTTCCTACCAGGCACCGCGCAGCGACACCGAACGGCAGCTGTCGCAGATCTGGGAAGGGGTGATGGGGGGGGGGAATGTCGGCATCCATGCAGACTTCTTCGAGCTGGGCGGTCAATCCCTGATCGCGATTCGCGTCATCAACGAAATCACCGAGCGGTTCAGTATCGAGCTGGATACGCGTGTCATCTTCGAGTACTCAACCATCGAATCGCTCGCAACCCATATCGACAACCTGCTTTGGCTGCGTGCAGGCGGGGAGTCGCAGGCAGGCGATGAGACAGAGGAAGAGCTGGAAATCCGCTTCTAGGGCGCAACTGCCCTTGTTGCCTCCCGTCCCGGCAGCCGCCTGGGACGGGAGGAGGTGGCCAATCACGCCGGATGCACGTCCAGCAGGGCAAGCAGCTGCTGGTTGAGCGCCTGCGATCGTGGCAGCTCGCGGCCATCGAGCCGGTTGATCGGCGCAGCCAGGCGAATGCTCGATACCAGCCATGCGCCTTCGGCGGCGTAGATGTCCGCTGGGGCCAGCATGGTCATTTCGGTCCGCCAGCCCAGGCGTTGTGCAGCGTCGAAGAGCAGGGCCTGGGTGGTGCCTGCAAGGATTCCGCACGCCGGAGGGGGTGTCTGCAGCAACACGCGGCCCTCTCTATGGCATGCGATGACCACGCTTGATGTCGGGCCCTCCAGAACATGCCCGTCACTGCTGGTGAAGATGACATCGTCGGCGCCGTTCCTGCGGGCATGACGCATGGCCGCCATGTTCACCGCATACGAGAGTGTTTTTGCGCCCATCATCAGCCAAGGTGCCCGGGAGTTGAGCGTGCTGTCGTAGCCACGATCAAGCAGCAGGACGTCGATCCCATCGCGGCGTGCAACATCGTGCTGTTCGCTGCAGTCTGAGACAAGCACCCATGCCGTGGATAGGTCACTACCTTCGGGGCCGCGGCTGAGCACGAGTTTTACAAGGGCTTCGGGCCAAGGTCCGCTTGCACGCAATGCCGTGGCGATGGCATCACGCCACGCCTGCGCCCCGGGGTCGAGCAGCTCAGCGGCCTGTGCTGATGCCTGCAGTCGAAGCAGGTGTGCCTCCGGTTTGCAGGGCGCCCCGTCGCGCGCCAGCATTGCTTCGAATACACCGTCGCCGCGAGTCGCGGCAAGATCGGTGACGTGCAGCTGCGGTCGGGTGGCGTCTGCAAGGGTGTGCGTGCCGTCACGGCAGTCAATCATCACAAGCACAGAAGTGTGCTTGGCCGGAATGCGGGGGGCGATACCGTCGTAAGCCATAGGAAGTCAATTTCCATGAAATGTTGGATACGAAGCATCCCTCATGGATGCCGGGGCCCCTGCGGGGCGTGGATCAAACCGTCACGTGCCTGGACCGACATGCTGCACGCTCCACTTCTACGGCGTCAATCGACAGGGGGCGAATGCTCCGCCAGCCCCCGGCTGAGCCGGCGGTGGTCTTTCCCACTCGACAGGGTGAGGTAGTTGAAGCCAGGCCGGCCGTCATGGCGCGAACTTTAGCGCTGGCGGGCGGCTGTATTCAGCGCCGGTTTCAGCGCGGGTGCGATTCTCGGCATCGTCGACAGGTTCCACGACGAACTGTCCCACCGGTGCCGGTAGTGGCGGCACAGGGCAGTCGTAGAATCGAATCGACCGGGGCCTTCGCTGCTTCTGCAGCATTCGGTTTCGATCGCGTTGCAGCATGCAACCTGCCCATTGTTTTCACCGGCAGGGAGCATGCGCCAGACGTGCGCTGAAAGGTCTGTTCCCGGGGAGGGGGCGATTCGGAAGAGCACACTTTTTGACTTCAGTGACCTGCACCAGGAAACAAGAATGAACGTCCGCGAACTCCTGCAATCGAAGAAAGAAGCTGTCATCACCATCGACGCCGAAGACACGATCGGTGCCGCCGCGCACAAGATGAGCGCGAACCGTATCGCCGCGTTGGTCGTGGTCAAGGACGGTGCCCCGGTGGGCATCATTTCCGAAAAGGACATCGTGCGCGTGCTGGCCGACGACGGCCCGCAGGCCGGCCGCCGGGTCATTTCCACGCTGCCGTCCACCGGCCTGGAAGGCATTGCGCCGGACGCCACGCTGAAGCAGGCCATGTCGCTGATGACGTACTCGCGCCGCCGCCACCTGATGGTGACCGAGGGCAACACGCTGGTCGGCATCCTCAGCCTGGGCGATATCGTGAAGAACCTGCTGGGTGAGCTGGAGCTGGAAAAGGCCGTGCTGCAGGACATCTACATGGCGGCACACTGAGTCCCCTGTGCGGGCCGGGGGGGGGGCCCCCCCCCCCCCGGGGCCCCCGGGGGGGGGGGGGGGGGGGGGGGGGGGGGGGGGGGGGGGGGGGGGG